>JAKPSH010000110.1 GCA_029555385.1 Pseudomonadota bacterium | reverse complement strand
TCACCATGACTCTGATAACGCCGCCCCAGCGTGAAAAGCAACAGAACATCGGAAGGATTGTGGCGCAGCTGCTGTAGTAGAAAAGTCTCTCCTTTCGGGGAGAATGCCGCGTTATTCATCTCTTCAATTACGCGGTTCGCCTCCAGACTTGCGTTATAACCAAGAGTCGCCGCCACAGGAATGCCAAACGCCCAGCACAAGGCAACCGCTCCGCACAAGGCGGCAAGCCAACGGCAGCTCTCCCTGGCCTTGCTCAGCGCGAGCCCCCAACAGCCGCTTGCGGCAAGAATACCGAAGCCTAAAGGAACAACAAACAACAACAAGAGCATAGAGCGGCCAATCAGCAAGCGGTATCTGCCGCGCGAAAATGAGACACAGAGAGCAAGCAATTCTTCACCGCTGCGGACAAGTTGGACAACACAAACAGTAAAAAACGAAACAGTGAACGCCAGAAGCAAAGCTAGAAATAGATTGACCGCACATAAGCCAAACAGGACCGGATAGGTGACCATCTGCCTCAGCCCCCGCAACACACAGGAGACCGCACGCCTTACACCGATCACCTGATAAAATGAGGCTGCTGCGAAGTTCACCCGCGGATCTCTGCTGCTAAGCAGAGCAGCGATACTAACCAGTCTTGACGCCTCTTCAGCATGACCTTCCTCGGCGCTGCGGCGGGCGCGGTTTAGCAGCTCAAACGAAAAGTCGGGCATGCTCTCATAACCGTGCCGTTGCGCCACTGCGCGAAGCTGCGTAAACTCATCGTATGCTGGCACAAATCCGTTATCGTAAGAGTGCTTCACTGCGCGGTAGAAACGCTCGGTGAGATGATGGGCAACAGATCCGGGCGGATTCTGATTGATAGTGCTTGCGCCAGTAGCTGCATTTTCGATATCTGGTCCCGCGGAAAAAGACTGGTCAGGGAGTGTAATCGGCCCCTGCCCTAAACAATTGGCCGGCAGAAGCAGCAGCACGAAAGCACACAACAAGATTTTCATTATGCGGCCCGACACAGTAGCGCCACCCTAGTCCGATAAATTGCGCGCACAAGAAAACTTGCGCTGCAAAAAAAGATCAGCAACCGATGTTAGATATATCGGCCAGATACCCACCCAGCAAAAGCACGCTATTTTGTCGGAAAAGACAGGCCGTTTTGGATTACGCCTGAAGAAATCACAATGATTTCAGGACAAACCCGTGACACCACGGGAACAGGGATAAAAAATCCGGCTCCTGCCCAGAAACAACGCGCCCCCACAAAACGAGCCTTGCAGGAGTACTGGCAGAGAGCCGGATTCGTCGTAGTTACACAAACTAGAGAACTGCGTCCTTGAGCGCCTTGCTCGGCGTAAGACGCACTCTTTTCTTTGCTTTAATCTTAATTTCTTCTCCAGTAGCCGGATTACGGCCGATACGCGCCTTCGACTGACGAACTTGAATTTTTCCAATACCTGGCAGAGGCACTTTATATCCCTTCTTCAACGCCGCCTGCAGCATTCCAGCGAAACTTTCGAAAACCTCCTTCGCCTGTTTCCTGCTTTCCAATCCGCACGCCTCGTTCAAGCTCTGGAAAAATTCAGCTTGCGTAAACTGAACACCGTTCTTCGGCTTTGCCAATTTTACTTTCTTCGGAGCACTTGGTTTCACAGCCACGACTTTAATCTCCACAAAAGAGTATTAATCACAAATTACAACTTATTACTTTGCTTTAGAACCGACTCAGGGCCAGGCCTGCAAAAGGCCGCAAAACACCGCAAAAAACTGGCACATTGCCCGCCCTGTCCCGTCCTAGCATACACGCCATATTACTGCTGGCAAGTACTTTGATCGCGAAAAATGGCGTATTTTCGCGAAAAAAACAGACTACGACTCCGGACGTTCGATAAAACGTTCATGCAGAACACGTACCGCAAGCTCAGAGTATTTCTCTTCGATGGCTACGCTGATCTTGATTTCCGAAGTTGTAATCATGTCCACATTGATCCCTTCCTCACCGAGCACCTCGAATACTTTATACGCCACCCCGGCATGGGTTCTCATGCCCTCCCCTACCACGGATAGTTTGGCGATATTCGTATCAAGCTCAATGCTCGACTCGGACATCTCCTGCTGAATCAGCTTGAGCATTGCATCGTAGGCTACCTTGGAAAATTCCTGCGCACACGTAAAACTGATCGCGGCACGCCCCGAGCTGCCTTCGCTCTGCACAATCATATCCACAACAACCTCGGCATCTCCCAGCACTTTAAAAATCCTCGCTGCTACTCCCGGCTGATCTGGCAGATTGCGCAAGGTGATCTTCGCTTCATCGGTCCGGCACGTAATTCCGGAGACAACTGCATCTTCCATTCCTTCGTACTCCTCAACTATTTCGGTTCCTGCGGCATCGGAAAAACTTGAACAAACAAGCGTCGGCACCTTAAACTTTGACGCCAAACTCACACTGCGCGTCTGAAGGACTTTGGCGCCGCTGCTCGCCAGCTCCAGCATCTCTTCATAAGTCAAAGCTTTCAGCTTCCGCGCTTTCTTGCAGATCGACGGCAAAGCCGTATACACACCGTCAACATCAGTAAGAATGACGCACCGGCAAGAATCAAGCGCCGCCGCCACCGCCACGGCCGTGGTGTCAGAACCACCGCGGCCAAGCGTTGTATACTCAAGGGAATCGTTGACACCTTGAAAGCCAGCGACAACCGGCACAATCCCCCGATCGAGCAAGGACTTCAACTTATCCACCGGGATCTCTGAGATTAGATTCTGGCCAAAGACCGTATTGGTTTTGATCGGAATTTGATGCGCCAGCAGCGACTGCGCCGGCAACCCCTCCCGCTCAATCGCCATCGCCGTCAGCGCCACGCTTACTTGTTCGCCGGCGGTCACTAATTGATGATACTCTCGCGCTTTGTAGCCATCGCCGGCCACCTTGCGCGCAAGCTCGATCAGCCTGTTCGTCTCGCCGCTCATCGCAGAAACAACAACAACAACTTTGTCGCCATGCTTCTTCACCTGCCGGACTACGCGCTTTGCGACTTCACCAATCCGTTCCGACGAACCGACCGAAGTCCCCCCGAACTTCATTACCAAATAGTTGGACATATCACCGCTTACTCATTCCCTGCTGACTTTCTCCATACGCGGCAAGCGCTTCTGCCAACACCCCGCCCCGCATCACCTCCACTGTAATCCGCCTTTTGCCGGAGTCCTGAGTGAAGTCGGCTCCCGGCACCGGCTCTGCGCCGGCGGGCGAATCTAGGAAATCTACCAGTATGCGCACATCAAGTAAATCCTCAACCGCAGGCACTCTCTCCGGCCATTCCACCGCCGTAATCCGCCGCGCGTCACCCGCATTGTCAAAAATTTCACACTCTATTTCGCCCGTCGTAATCCGGTAGAGGTCCCAATGATGAAAAGTTTCCAATTCTTTGTGCTCCGCGGAGGGCGCGATATCGTAGACGACCTCCAGCACAAAAGTCGGGCTGGAAATATCGTCTGCACTGATGCCTAAACCCTGCGCCAACCCCCGCACCAGCTCGGTTTTTCCGGCTCCCAACGGTCCCTGTAGACCAATCACCGCCCCGGGGCTCACGGCGCGGCCAATCAAACGCCCCAGCCCGGCGGTCATGTCCAAATTTTCGCTTTGAAAATGGAATTTAATGCCCAAGAGAGCTTACCCGGCGTCGTCACTAACGTCTTGCGCAAGCAAATGCATACTCCCCGGCAGGACTTTTCTCAATCGCCTGGGCATCGGGCAATGGAAACTCAACAGCGCATTAATCACCGATGGCAAATAACCGAGAACATCACCGGCCAATGTGCCAATTGGACCACGATTGTCGATGAAGCCCACTTCGCCAGCGCATCCATGAACAAAAACCGCACATGCGGTAGCCGCACGAGCCGGAAACCCGCGCGCTAAGAAAGATCCGATCATACCGGCCAACACATCACCGGAACCAGCAGTCGCCAAAGTCGGAATCGCCGTTGGATTGACCAGCAAAGTTCCATCCGGCCCGGCAATAACCGTACGGGCCCCCTTGAGCACAACCCAGCAGCCGAACTTCTTGCTGAGTGCAGATGCCGCATGCATCCTTGATAACTGGACCTGCGCCGTACTGGTTCTCAAGAGCCGGGCCATCTCGCCCGGATGAGGCGTAAGAACCGTTTCCGTTTCGAGCATTTGGCCATCGGGCCAATTCTGCGCCACCACATTCAATGCATCGGCATCGAGCACCACGGGC
>JAKPSH010000108.1 GCA_029555385.1 Pseudomonadota bacterium | reverse complement strand
GTTGTATTGATTGATTGCCTGAACTAGCTGCAGTTCATGTTCTTCCCGCGTCTTGTTCTCGTGCGGAATAAAATGAAACGGAATACCGAACTTCTCTGTAAGACCTGACAGCTTGGCATGGTTGCCAACGACAGCAAGGATTCGGCCCTGAAGCTCGCCGTATTCATGGCGGATCAGAAGGTCGCCCAGACAATGCGGTTCTTTGCTGACCATCACAACAATATTTTTTGAGCCAACCGGAGTAAGCTTGAGCTGCAAATTATTGAAGCTACAGGCCTGTAAATCCGCGATAAGCAGCTCTTGGCGAAACACTCCGGAGACTCCCGTGCGCATAAAAAAATGATTGGTTGCTTTATCAACAAACTCCGCTTGCTCTTCAATATTTAAACCATGCTCGAAAAGAATGCCAGTTACCTTATGCACAATACCTTTTTCGTCATCGCAATCGACGAGCAAGATATATCCGATAGTATCGCTGTCTTTCATTGCTCTCTGCTGAATTTTAAAGTTCGGTTTGTATCTGCTCCCGTCGTTAAGGGTATAAACAACAAATGATAGTTCATTGCTTTGTCGCGCAAACTAATAAGGCGATATAGAGTGATTTTGAGTTGTCCTCCTCAGGGCATACAGCATCACTTTGGAAAAAAGAGTCCGCTAAACGGTGAAGATGTTTACGGAATCTGCGGCACAGTTTGCGCACGACCCATAAGACCAGCGCGTGCGGGGACCGCCAGGGTCTAATTGCAGCAAAGCGCGGCAGGTAGTTAGTGGTCAGGAAAAGAGCCGCCCGCGGATTGCATGTAAGCCGTTTGATTTCCTCAATACGAAAGCCGCTGTTCGCAATAAGCTTACGCATTCCTAACGCGGTCCAACGCCAGTAGTCCTTGGGGACACCATGTTCCTCAAAGATACCAAGTGTCGTCAAAACCAGTCTTCCTCCGGGTTTTAGCAGCCGCAGTGCTTCTTTTAAGTACAGTTCCGGAGTTTCGACGTGTTCCAGGACCTGAGTTGATATAACAAGATCAAAGTACTCGTCTGCTTCATCAATAGTTGAATGCGCTGACACGACATAATCGACTGCGGGGCTTCCGGGGAGATCTGCCCGGCGGTAGTCGCTATTCGGAAAAAGAGAACGGTACGGAGAAGTGCCAGCGCCAAAATCAAGTATTCGCAAAGAGTCGCTGCTTGCGTAAGAAGAGACAGCCGTTTTGAGGTCTAAGAGATGAAGGTAAAAGGGATGATCAACAGGTGGGTGCAGGTAGTCCTGATTTGTCGAATCAGCACAACTTGAGAAAAACTGGCTTGATGTTGAGTTCGTTGTTGTGATTGTTTCCTTGGCGGGTGTTCTCTGACGGATTCGCAAGAGGATTCCTCTTAGTTGTTGGTGCGCCGATTGAAGCCTGGATAACAAGCGTGTTTTTTTTGTGCTCTGGGGGGCCGCAGAGACCAGTGGTTTCTTTAACCAAGAGTAATCAAAAAGCAGTTCGGGAAACAACAACTCATCTTCGGGAAGATTTAGGCGAGGAATCAGCTCATTGCGTACAAAAATGATGTTACCGGTATGACAAACGGCGGTATATCCCTTGAGTTTGCCGAGTTCGATTGCCGCTGAAAAACTCGATCCGAGAACATCTTCTCCGCGGTGAGTTTGAATCACGCCGGCGGGAATGCTCGAGATTACCTCGATGACTAGTATCTTGGGCTGAAAAGTTTTTAGACCTAACCAGATGTGCCAGTCATTTGAGTCAACGTCAATACTGAGCAGCTCCAAGTCTCTTGGGGCGTGTGCCTCGCAGAGAATATTATCGAGCTTTGTCGGCCCATCAACTCGCACAAACTTGTTAAGCAATACGACTTTTTCCGCATAGGGTATCATGTTGCGGCAGAGCTGTTCGTACTTTTCCCGGTCTCCCTCGATATAAACTCCCCGCCAACCTTGCTCGAGGAGGTGAAAAGTATTACTTAGAAACTTCCCGTCCCAGGCGCCGAATTCAACAAAATATCCGGTTGATATATTTAGCCGGCGGCAGATTTCCTTAAGTACTCCGTCTTCGCCAAATTGGCTGTAAACATTGCTGCGATATTTATCCAAACTAGCCATGGGGTACCTAAGACTTTTGTTTACAAAGCGCTGCCAAGAATTATGCTGGCAGTAAAGCTCAATCCGCGTAGCTTGTAAGTTTAGCAACTTCTCCTTTGTTGTAGCGTTCATAAGCTTTGCGCCATAGCGGGGAAACCGTGGCGCCCGCCGATCTCAAGACTTGCCTGCCTGTAAAATGCCCGCACATACGGCAGAACACCCGGCGCTGCTCCAACATCAAATCATCCGCTTGCGGCATGGTCTTGCGGCCCATATCGAAACCGAAAACCCGGTCCATTGCAGCAGCACATGAGCAGCAGTAGTATCCATACGGATTTAATCCGATGCCGTGGCGCACAGGTATCCAACAGCCATTGACGTAATCTACGAAATAATTAAACCAATGATCGGCAGGGGCGTCATTAAAATCTATAAAAAATTCCTCTTGCTTGTCGCCAACGTACCAGGCATATCCTCCAGCTTGCTCTTCTTTCTTGCCAGAATTGCTAATGATAACCCCGTCTGGTACTTGCTTCAGAACGTTTTGTACTTGCTGTCCGGCCCCATTGGTAAGCAGCGTAATTGTGCCTGACCGAGAAGCGGTCTTGCGGTATTCAAGCAGCTTGTCGATGATGACGAGTAAGTCTTGATGAAGAGCAGGCTCTCCCCCAAGGAGCCGGATATCTTCCCAATGAGCTGCTTGTTTAAAGCTTTCCTGCAAAAAACGTTCGATTTGGTGCAAAGACATCTGCTCTTCGCTTGGTGCCTGGCCACAGGAACGGTTACAGTTCTTGCACCGCAGATTACAATTGTATGTTAGGTCGATTTCGACCACGTATGGATTACGCCCGTGCAGCGGGCCAAGGATTTTGGTCAAGGGTTTTTGGACCCGGATAAAGTTCAGAGCGCGCTCTTTGGCAGTTGGCGGAGCCTTGTTCGAAGGATCTGAAACGAAGAGCCGGTTAAGCTCCCGTCGTATCCGCCGTAATGCTCGTTTCGCAAAATGTGTTATTGTAATGCTATTGATCATCGGTCACGACTGCCTTAATCGCTTCTAAGTATTGTCTGCCGTATCTCTTCTCTGGTTCCACGTAGTTGCCTTCTGCCCACTCATTCCACGACTTTACAAAAATGATTCTTCTCTGGTGCGGCCTATGGTGCAGGGCCCTGACCGCATATTCGAGCTGAATGCGAAATAACTCCGGAGTGGCGTGATCGTATACCACGCCCCGAGTACCGCAGCGCGGAGTATTGTCCCAATTTGGAATAAGAAAGGGGACGTAATTCTTGTCTTGAGGAAGACTCCGTAATAGAAGCGGGATAATTTTGTCGTAGGGCAGCACTTGCGGAGAGTCACGGCTCGTTCTTTCGAGGCGCAGACGAACAATTCTGTATATAAGTTTAAGTTCATCGGTAAATGCGGCAACATCGAATGTGCGTAAGGAATGCCGCAGAGACCGCAGTCTTCTGCCCGGTTCTGCCAAATCCAGAATACGCGCAAATGGTTCGAAGGTGAAGGCCTCAAAAAGAGCGTAATTCAGACCTTCCAGCGGGTGGTCTTTTGGTTGCGCAATAAAAGCAATTCCGGGAAGACCTTCTGTTACCGCAAAAGAATTCCAGAGAGAGGTAAAGCGGACGATGTCTGGTATCTGTTCCGGGCGATAGATGAGGAAGATAGGTTTGTCGTCAATCTTAAGATAGCGCGGATCTTGGAAAGCCGGAAGCAATGCGTAGAAATGCCGGTGATAGTCATCCTCGCCGGGGTAAGTTTGCTCTACGAGAATTCGATCGGCGGCGCCATACCAGATGCCTGTCCAGCTTTCGTTGGCCCATCCCAAGCAAAAGGGGAAGTCTGGTTTTCCGGACTCCAGCACTTCATTGAAGGGACGCTCCAAGAGCCGTTGTCCATTGCCGAACCAATAATGCCAGTAACAAAACCCCTCGATGCCGTACTGGCGGGCCAGAGCTGCTTGAGCTTCTCTAATTGCGGCGTCTCTCAAATCATAGTATCCCAGTTCTGCCGGTTCATGAGGCTGATAATGTCCCGGATATAACGGTCGCGCGTTCCTGACATTGTGCCATTCCGTAAATCCCTCTCCCCACCACTGGTCATTCTCGGGAATGGGATGAAACTGAGGAAGGTAAAAGGCAATTACGCGAGCCTTGTAACGGCGGGTATCCATAGGGCTATCGCACCGGAGAAAGATAACTCACGCAGCAGATTAATATTAATTGGGATGCATATTTGTCACTGCTGGATTCGGGGCAAATCGCACGGCAGCCCGGTGTGCCGCCATAAGTATCGACGTTCAATTGAAAATTGCATCAAGAATACGTCGCTTTGCCACATCATCAGCGAAAAGCTGTTGAAGCTTTCGATGCCCGGCTTCTCCTAAAGATCGTGCAACTGTTGGGTTTTCGAGCAAGCTGCTAATGCGTGCGGCAAGTTGATTGGCGTCACCGTAAGGCACGAGGATTCCGTTGATGCCGTCGTCTATCAAGCATCTTGAGGTCATGTTGTTTACGCCGATAACAGGCAGGCGATGGTTCCAGGCTTCAAGGTAAGCAATGCCAAAACTTTCATTCGCTGAAACGAGACACAATACTTGGGCAGACTGAATAAGACGCTGTTTA
>JAKPSH010000064.1 GCA_029555385.1 Pseudomonadota bacterium | reverse complement strand
AGAAGACGGACCTGTTGACGAGTTTACACTTTTTTTTGAAAACTGCGTCAAAGAATGGCTGGCCGAGAAAACATTTGAATCGCCGGCGGAAGCCCTGAAAAATTTGCGGCGGCGCATCTTGTCTTATGCCAACTCTGAGTGATAATTTCCCCGCGGTGCGGGCTTGAGCAAAGACATTTTCAGGATAAGCAAATGATCGATACCGTGATTTTTGATTTGGACGGAGTCATTTCCGACACGCAAAAGCTGCACTCCGCTGTGGAATCGGAAGTGCTTGGCTGTTATGGTATTGAGATTTCTCCGGAAGAGGTGACGCAAAAATTCGCCGGCATGCCGTCGAAGGATTTCTTCCGCAGCCTTTTAGGCGACCGGGATAACGCTGATGCTCTGTGCCGGGAAATGATTAGATGGAAGTGGGAAAAGCTTCTTGTCCTGGATATTGAGCCTGTGCCGGGTGCCGCGGAGTTGATCGAGCGGCTCCACGGCAAGTATAAGCTTGCGGTGGCATCTTCTTCATCAGTTAAGTTCGTCGAACACGTGCTGCATAAGCTTGGACTGCGCGCCAAGTTCCCGGTGATCACAGGTATAGAAGAAGTCAGCCGCGGCAAGCCGGACCCGGAGATATTTCTGCTGACCGCAAAGAAGCTTGATTCACCCCCCGGGCGCTGTGTGGTCATCGAAGATGCGCTCCACGGCATGAGCGCGGCGAAACGGGCGGGCATGAAATGCATTGGTTTGACCGCGGAAGCGCCGGGTGCTGTTCCTGCCGATCTTGTTGTTCGTAAGTTGAATGAGATCAATGAAAGTGTAATTGGCGGATTATAAACGTCTGCGGCGGGTTTTGGCGATGGAGTAGCGATACGTTTTGAGCTGCCCATTGATGGCAAATTCAGGAAAGTAGTATTGCTCAGCCTCGGCGTAAGTAAGCACCATGCGCCGCGGATTCTTTTCGGTTGATTCCATAACCAGCCAGGTCCGCGTGGAAACGTCTTCGAAGTTTACCCAGGCGTGTCCTGTTTCTTTCCTTGTGCCGTTTTTTCGCTCAATCCACTGGCCGCAGACAAACTCCGCCGGGATGTTGAGCTCGGTCATCTTGCGCCAAGCCCAGAGTGCGTGGTCTTCGCAGTCACCTTTGCGCAGGTGTTCGAACGTTACCGGGTGCTGCCAGAAGTCATCTTCGACGAAGAGGTCCAGATCGGACATGTATTCGCACTTCGCCAGCCACTTGCAGATATCCTTCAAGGATTTTACCTGCACCCTGCTTGCCCCTTCGAAGTACCAGGCAAAGTCCTTTTTTGCGCCTTTGCCGAAGTTGTAGCGCGGCACGTCAGAGGAACGCTTGTGCCAGTAGCCCGCGGGCGGGAGCACCAGTCTTTCCAGGTCTCTTTCTTCAGCCATAGTTAAATTGGAGCAATGACTCTAATAAAGTTATGAAGGGCTTGCGGGCAAAAGCTTCGCCAGGCGCGGCATGCGGTAGAGGATAAATAACGTAGTGTTTTTAAGTGGTAACGTGCTATAATGCCTCCATGGAAAAGGTTTGGGAGAAATTTTCTTCCTTTGAAGAAGCCGATGTGGCCAACTATGAATACTACCGGCGCCTGTCCGTCGGCGAGCGTCTTAAAATCTTTGAGGAGATCGTAAAACTTGGAAATCCATTCCAAACTCGAGATATGGGCCGAATGGAAAGAGTTTTTAGAATTGTTCCTCATACAAAATGTTGAATTCGTGATCGTCGGAGCCGTGGCCTTGGCCGCGCATGGCGAGCCGCGTTGGACAGGCGACCTCGATGTGCTTATCCGGCCAAATGAGGAAAACGCGGCGCGTGTCTTGAATGCGCTCGAAATTTTCGGCTTTGGCGGCATCGGCCTTACGGAGAAAGACTTTTCCACTGCCGGCTTTACCGTTCAACTTGGACGGGAGCCCCGCCGGATAGATATTTTGACCAGCATCTCCGGAGTTTCGATAGATGAAGCATTTGCCTCCAAGATCGAAGCTGAACTGCTTGAACTTGAACTGCCCTTTCTTGGCCGGGATGAGCTGATTAGGAACAAACGGGCCACACAGCGCGAAAGGGATCTGCGCGATGCCGCAGTTCTTGAGCGACTAAAGGACTGAAGCTTTGGTGAAATAAGCGAGTCATGCCGATGGGTTGCCTCGCAAAAAATCCTTAACGTTCATGCCTGGGAAGACCGATCTTAAAAAAACGAACTTTTCCCTCCTGGGATTAGTCTAATCCGCCGGCGCCCTGTGGGACGGGCCATCGGAGCGGTAAAGGTTTTTATATGAATGAAGCGCTCGAAACGCGGGCAGTGATCGAGAAGCGGATTATCCGCCGGGTGCTTGCCGGGGACAAGGACGAGTTCCGCTTGCTTGTGCTTGCTTATCAAGAGCGGGTGTTTGCCGTGATTGTGCGCATGGTCGGCAGCGAAAACACGGCCAAAGAGCTGACCCAGGAGGCTTTTATCAAGGCCTACTTAAATCTCGAACAGTTCCGATTCGAATCGAGCTTTTCGACATGGCTTACCCGTATTGCGCTCAATGTCGGCAACTCATATTTTTCATCACGCGCGTTCAAGGAACAGTCAAGAACAACGAGCTTGGACGAGATGAACTACCGGGAGATTCCCGCACCGGGGAAGACCGAAGCATATGACGAGGAAGCTCTTGCCCGGCTGCGCTTCGTGGCGGGCAAGCTCAGACCGAAACTTCGCGACGTATTTGTTCTCTGCTCGCTCGACGGGAGGAGCTATGAGGAAACGGCGCGGATTCTCGGCATTCCCGTCGGCACCGTGCGCTCGCGCTTGAATAAGGCGCGGCTGCAGATGAGGCAGATGTACTTCGAGGCGTAGGGCTATGGATCATCAACTGGTTAGAAACAAGCTGCTTGATTTTGTGGAAAATGTTCTTCCGGCACAGCTAAGCGCGGATATCTCGGCGCATCTGGCAGAGTGCAGTGAATGCCGCGATGTATATAAGCAGTACCGGAGCATTGTTTCCCTGGAGCAGGCTGTGCAGGGGGGAAGGGTTCCGTGCTTGACCGAGGATCTCTCAGGTGCGGTCATGGCGCAGATAGCGCGCATTGAACGGAGCGAGATTGTGCCCCGGGAGCTGCGGATGAAGGCGCGGTGGGTGGTCGGGAGCCTGCTTTCAATGAATGCCGTGCTTGTGGTGATGTTGGCGCTGCTTGTCCGCAATACTTATTTTTCTCCTGTCCGCGCTGTTTTGCCAGGCGTGACAGGCTTCGGTGCGGGTGATGAAAGACAATTTCCGGCAGAGATGTACAGCCCTGCTGCTTACCGCGGCTCAGCGGCGGCAGCTCCGCTCGGCTATCGGCCCGTCGCGCTGAATTTGGAATCACCCAATGGTCTTGAGCAGCTTACCCGTCCCGATGCTCTTGTGGATGTTAAGTGCGCCTACAAAGAAAGCGGAGAGCGGCGGGAGGCGCTGGTTTCTCAACTCGTCCGCGTGCTCTCGGCAAATCTCCTCAACAGTCCAAACCCGCAAAGCCGGCAGTCTGTGCAGACTGTCACGGTGACGCTGCTTGTTCCGGAAGGCGATGCCAAACGCATTGAGCTTGCCCGCCTGCT
>JAKPSH010000058.1 GCA_029555385.1 Pseudomonadota bacterium | reverse complement strand
AAGCTGCGGACCGGTTAGGCCTTGGGCACGAAGAAAATTTTCGTATGATTCCCGCGTTACCGTGCCCGCAAAGTAAGGAGAGGATGCAATCTGGCTTTCAATTTGCGAAGTGCTTGCGGTAAGTCCAAGCTGTCCGGCAAGTTTTTTTAGCAAAGCCGTATTGATCAAATCATCAATGGTCTGTTGTTCAAGATTAAGCATGCCGGCGAATCTTTGAAAATTTTCGCCGAGCTGTTGGCGGAACAGACCTTTAAGCTGGTCGAGGCGTTTGCGGTACTGGTACTGACTGATCTCTGTCTTGTCGATACGAATGGCGACATCATCCTGAGTTTTTTCGCCGCCGGAAAGCCCTGACCCAAACGGCAGCATGGCCAGTACGACAAAGCCGATGATCAGCAGACCAAGCAGCGATTTTCTGAATTTGCGGATAGTATCGAGCATGACAAACCAACAATCGCGATCTACATTGATAGTATGAATGATTTAACAGAACACGGGCGCTTAGTGCCTGTTTTTATCAAATTACCACCTGAAAATATCGTGGCAATTAAGTTTATAATTGAAAGCTACGACGGTCTCGGGATAGTTCGCACACTAAATCCCGATACTGGAGAGGTTGTTATCCTTGCTATTGAAGATACTGTCAATGAGATCAACAAAATCCTAGAAAACCTCACCAAGGATCTAGGTTTAAGGGTGATTCCGGGACCGGCAAATATCAAAGAAGACTGGCTCCTAGCGTAAGAGCTTGCAGCTCCGGCAGCGAAAACCATCATTCGCAGCAGGGGCTGTATTTTGCGACAGGCCCCTTAAGTCTTTCTTCAAGCAAAGAATTAACCAGCGCCGGATTAGCTTTGCCCTCAGTTTCTTTCATGACCTGACCGACAAAGAATCCCAACATTTTTGTTTTACCCTGCCGGTACTCTTCAACCTGCTTCGGGTTGTTCTTAATAATCTCGTCAATAAGCTCAATAATTACAGCGGGATCTGAAATCTGCTTAAGCTTGCGGGCTTCGACAATAGCTTTGGGGGATGCTCCGGTTTGGAACATTTCGTCAAACACGGTCTTGGCGATCTTACCGGAGATTACATCCTCATCAATCAACGTAACCAGAGCGGCCAAATTCTCCGGGCTCACCGGACAGCGCGACATATCCAGACCTTCCTTGTTAAGTCTGCCGAAAAGTTCTGTCGTGATCCAGTTTGCTATTGACGCCGGACTGTGATGTATCGCCACAGCTTGATCATAATAATGCGCTGTTATTTTTTCTTCAGTGAGCAGCTCGGCGTAGTAATCATCCAAGCCGTACATCTGTTTAAATCGCAAAAACACCTGATGCGGCAGCTCCGGCAGACCTTCCCGAGTCTTTTCGACCCAGTCGTGACCGACGACCAGCGGCAGCAGATCCGGATCCGGAAAGTATCGATAGTCCTCAGCATATTCTTTGGAGCGCATGGAGCGAGTGGCTCCCTTTTGGTCGTCCCATAAACGCGTCTCTTGGACGATCTCTTTAGCTTGGTCAAGCAGCGCAGTTTGCCGGGAAATTTCATAGTCCAGCGCTTTTTCGACGAAACGAAAGGAATTAAGATTTTTAATTTCGACCTTTGTGCCCAATTTCGCTTCCCCTGCGGGACGCACCGATACATTGGCATCGCAGCGTAAACTGCCCTCTTCCATATTCCCGTCACAAATTCCAAGATAGCGCAGAATCTGGCGCAACTGGCGCATATATGCCCCGGCCTCTTGTGCGGTCCGCATATCCGGCTCCGACACGATTTCGACAAGCGGTACTCCTGCGCGATTGAGATCAACCAATGATACGGCGGCGGCATCGCTGTGAATGTTTTTTCCGGCATCTTCTTCCAGATGGATGCGGGTGATGCCGATATGCTTCTTTTGCCCGCCCACGCGAATGTCAATTCCGCCGCGCGTGCACAGCGGTTTATCGTACTGTGAAATCTGATAGCCTTTTGGCAGGTCCGGATAAAAATAGTGTTTGCGGGCAAAAACGCTGACACGCTGAATTTCACAATTCGTAGCCAGCCCGAGTTTGATGGCAAAATCTACGGCGCGTTTGTTCAGCACGGGCAAGCACCCGGGCAAGCCTAACGTTACGGGGTCGGTCAGAGTATTTGGCTCTTTCCCGGCAGCGGTTGAGGACGTTGCAAAAATCTTGCTGTCAGTCAACAACTGCGCATGGACTTCCAGACCAATGACGGCTTCGTATTTTTCCATCCTCTGATCACCAATTCAGCTCAAGGCCATTTTGCGGGAATCGAAGGCGACTTCCCGTGCAAATGCCGCAGCGGCAATAAATAGACGTGGTTCCGCAAACGGCGGACCAACCAACTGGATCCCAACCGGCAGCCCCGCTGAGTCCAGGCCGCACGGAAGAGACAATCCCGGCAGTCCGGCCAGATTGATCGGGACTGTGAAAATATCTGCCAAGTACATAGTCAGCGGCGAATCCGCCTTTTCGCCAATTTTAAAAGCAGTGGTCGGGGAAACCGGGGTTAAAATCACATCACAATGGTTGGCAAATGCCTGTTTGAAATCGTTGATGATCAGTGTGCGAACCTGTTGGGCCTTTAGATAATATGCATCGTAATAGCCGGCAGAGAGCACGTACGAGCCGATCATAATCCGGCGTTTAACTTCGGCGCCAAATCCTTGCGCTCTGGTGCGCTCAAACATTTCCGCAAGAGAGTCGTGGTCCTGCGAACGAAACCCGTAGCGCACGCCGTCGTAGCGGGCAAGATTGGATGAAGCTTCCGCCGGAGTGATAATATAATAAGCGGCCAAAGCGTACTCGGTGTGGGGCAGCGAAATCTCTACAATCTCTGCGCCTAAATGGCGAAAGACATCCAAACTCGCTAAGCAGGATTTTTCGACTTCCTCCTGCATCCCCGGAATAAAATATTCTTTAGGAACCCCGATACGCAGCCCCTGCAGTTGCGTTTTGGATGCGGTCCGAACTTCCGCGAGATAATCGGGAACATCCACCTCCATCGAGGTTGAATCGTTAGGGTCTTTGCCGGAAATTGTGCGGATAAGCAAAGCGAGGTCCTCGATACTCCTCGCAAATCCGCCGATCTGATCGAGAGAGGAGGCATAGGCCACAGCACCATAGCGGCTGACCCTGCCATAAGTCGGCTTCATGCCGCAGACACCTGTCAGCGAAGCGGGCTGACGGATAGAGCCGCCGGTGTCTGTGCCGAGCGACAACGGCGACTGGCCCAAACAAACCGCCACGGCGGAGCCGCCGCTTGATCCCCCTGGAACGCAGCTCTTATTCCAAGGATTTCTTACCGGCCCATAAGCTGAATACTCATTGGATGAGCCCATGGCAAACTCATCGAGATTTGTCTTTCCGATGATCACTGCTCCCGCTTCCTTCAGTTTTGCCACGGCGGTGCAGTCATAGGGCGGAATAAAGCCGGTCAGTATTTTCGAGGCGCAGGTTGTTTCGATCCCTTTGGTCAAAAGCAAATCTTTGATAGCAACCGGGATGCCGGTAAGTGCGGGAGATGCCCCTTGCTCCGCCGCAAGCACGGTTTCGGCGGCCGCTGCTTGCGCTAAGGCCGCATCCTCGCAAATGGAAATAAAACTGTTGAATTCTTCGTTTGTTTTTCTAATTCTTTGCAGATGCGCCTGGGTCAACTCGACCGCAGAAAAATCCTTCTGCAACAGTCCGTTGCGCATTTCCGAAACTGACAAACTTATAAGCCGTTCCATTCTGCTTATGCTGCTCTAAAGACTTCCCGATTTTTCTAGGGGCGGTAAGAGCTTCTGGCGACCAAGTTTCAGATTATCCTTGGAACCCGGAAAGAGCCGGCGGCAAAATCAGGGGCATTGCCGGCAACTTCTTCAAGCGGAAGCGAGTCCTTGATAATATCGTCGCGAAAAGCATTCACTACACCGTGGACATGTGAAGTAGGTTCAATTCCTTCTGTGTTAACACTGGCTAACCGGTGCACATAATCGAGAATCTCCGCCAGGGTCGCACGAAGCGCTGGTATTTCTTCATCTGAGCACTCGAGCGCAGAAAGCTTGGCTACGTGCCGGACATCGTCTTCAGTCAAGGCCACGGAAGAATTCTTTAGTTATTGTTCGTTAATAAACGTATTAGCACTGGTTTTCTCAGCGCTTGGTTCCCGTTCCTTTTACGCTAGATATAGCAGAAAACGCAACAGACCCATTTTAGGCCGGCAATTATCAACGCGAGGGAGCACCATCGTCACTTTGTTTTGTCTTTATCATGCTGATATGTGATGGAATAGAAATATTTGGGAGGTCTATCAGCTCATGAATTTCGGAAAGCTTCTGGGAGAGTGGAGTGACACGTTTGTCTCACCGGCACTGCTTGAATCTGCAGATAGCTCTCTGGTTGCTGGCGTCGACGAAGCCGGGCGCGGGCCGCTGGCCGGTCCTGTTGTAGCAGCCGCACTTATCCTACCAAAAGGATGCAGCAATAAGCGGATAATTGATTCAAAAAAGCTCAACTCGATGGCCCGTGAGCGAGTTTTTGCCGAAATTGTGGAGTCTTCCTTGGCTTATTCAATAGTGTTTGTGGGTCCGGAGAAGATAGATCAACTCAACATTCGTGAAGCTACCCGCTTTGCCATGGGCCGGGCGGCCGAGGAGCTGCACCGGGCGCTTAATAATCACGGATGGCGTGGCAGTCTCCGTTTTCTTGTAGATGGCAATGTTAAAATGGCAACATTGCTCGAACAAGAAACGATAATTAAAGGGGATGATAAGGTTCGCGCAATATCCGGTGCATCAATACTGGCGAAAGTATCCCGTGATCATGAGATGCTTAAGTCAGAGGATTACTTCCCCGGATATGGTTTTGCCCTGCACAAGGGATATCCGACAGTTTATCACCGGCAAAAAGTCCGTGAGCTTGGTCCTTGTGCTATTCATCGCCGTACGTTCGCCGGAGTCAAGGAGTTCCTAGTTCCGGAGTAGTTGTGTTTGCCTGGAATCGTCGAGTCAAGAGAAACAAGCGCGGTCTCGGTGCATTGGGCGAGTATTACGCGACTCAATATCTGCGCCGTCTTGGCATGACTATCGTAAGTTCAAACTGGCGCTGCCGCATTGGTGAATTGGACCTCGTTGTCCTAGACGGCAATGAACTTGTTTGCGTGGAGGTCAAGTCGCGCAGCGACAGTGCGCGGGCTGACGAATACCTTTTTGCTACGCTTACCCCGGCCAAAAAGAGACGATTAAGATTGCTGGCCGAAGTCTTTGCGGCAAAAAGGTTTGGGAGCAAGCGATGGCCTCCGCTGCGCATCGACGTCATTGGGGTCGTTATTGGGGCGGACTCGAGTTTCCGGCGTCTTAAGCACCTGCGTGGAGTTGTATAGCAATCCACTAAATTTACTTCCGAGCTCGGGAAATTATCCGTTAAAAAATTCCCCATCCATATCCAGGGTGTGGTAGGATTACGGCGTGGAGCGGGGACAGGATAATAAAACACGATAAGGTAAAACATTGCTGTAATTAGCCTGTATACCCATATCACGTAGAAGCTGTCGTTGAGAGAAGAGATAGAAACAGTCGATCAGTCGATCGGCTTGTCGTGTGAAGGCTAAAGCAGTCTCACCCTGACATTAGCTCGGGTGCTGCCTGTTCCCCTCCACTTCTTCGTTTTCTTGCTTCATCAGTCTCTTGCCTTGTGCATTGCCTTCCCGCGGCGAAGAAAAGAAATCGGCCAAAGACGCAGGCCTAACGGAGTAATGCTAACCTAGCTTGCCGGCGCCGTAGCAACATCCCACAAAGAGCAAAAGGAAAAGCAGCGAGAAGATTTTGTAAGGCGTGGAGTAGAAAAAAATCGCGGCGCCAAGACAAGCAAAAGTAAACAGCCAATATGCTCTTCCCATAGCTTGAAATCCTTATGATGACTTGATCTGCGACTTCCTAACGGCAAACCCGTGTTTCTCACTTCTTAAGGAAAGGCGGGCTTAACCAAGCGTATTTACTTACTCACTATTATGGCAAGGTTATTTTTTTATGTGCGGTTTCAATCTGCGGACGTTTACACTCATGTTATGCGATAACCTGTTTAAAAGATTCAAATTAAGGCGATTGCGCACACTTGCTTCATGCTGGGGCATAATCAACTTACGAGGGGCTGAGCAAGACCGGTTTCGGAACCGGTGAATGGTGATGATGAAGTCTGATGCGCGAATATTGGCTGCATACGCAGGATTCGCTGAATCTTTATGGCGTTCTGCGGTGCTCGCCGCGATGCTGATCACAATCCTTTTTATCTTTTTGGCGCAATTTCGCTAAGTGACGCAACATTCTTGTGTTCTCAAACGATACTAGAACTGGGGATCTGTCCCATCTGAGAACTGGTCGTTGCGCCGCGGGAGATCCCCCGGCAAAACCCAGTTCCCGGCATGAGCAACAGGCTCGATATCAAAAAAGGCCGATCTGGTATGTTGAGAATCATGCTGATTTTCGCTTTATTTTGGACAATGCCAGCACATGCGGACATCTGGAGATGCCACGACAATCAGACCGGCCGAGAGCTGATTACCTCTGCTCCTGTTCGCAGTCTGCACGTCTCATGTTCCATTTTAGATTTGCGTGGTGCGGCTTATAATGTACTGCCGGATCAATATTTTCTTTATCGGCAGCAACTCGACAGATCGGCGGCGGGCGGGAGAAAAATGGCCGGGGCGGCATTTGCCGGCAGTTCGACACCGCCGTTGCCGCGAGCCGCACCGGCGATGTCGCTGCACACATCTCTCTCGTTTGAAGAAGTTCTAGGGCCCCGGCGTGCTGATGCTGCAACTTTAGTTCGTGAGCAATGCCGTGTCTCCGGCCAGGCGCGAGGTCCGTTTCCCCAGCCGGCAGAAATTATTATCAGACGCGGTGAGTTGACCATTGATCGGATACCGGTAACTTTGCGTGCACGCTATCAGGCGGTGAAGTGGGCCGTGGTGCTCAAAGGAAAATGCCGTAAACCTGAGGCAAAGGTTCAACTGCAATTCGTTGACTAATCCGGCGATGAATTGGGGGCATTTTCCACCGGACGCACTCTCCAAAAGATCCAGATCTGCGGTTTATCTTGTGCATCAGCTTCCTATTGTTTAGAGTCTTTGTGCTGGAGGTGGTCCGGTGTAGGATGCTGTGTTCCTGTCTTTGAACTAGACTTTCCGCTATGGACAATTGCTGCGAGCTTGAAAGACATGATTCGCTGAATAAGCTGCGGCTCAAAGGCGTATGGCGGCTTGCGCGGATTACTGTGCTGTGCCGCACACTGGGCGCCCAGCGATTTGCCGCGGAGACCAAACTGATTCTCGATGGCGGCGCTTTGGAGGAGATAGACACATCGAGTGCGCTGGTCTTGCTGCAGCACCTTTATGATGCCGGGTACCAGCGGGAACAAATTGCAATGGAGCGCTTTTCTCCGGCGCATCAAAGCGTAATCGACCTGGCATTTTCATGCGCCAGGCCAGGGATCGGACTTAAACCGGAATCTGCCCCAGGTTTCCTTGGCAATCTTGGCCGCGGTACTCAAGCTTTTCTTGCCACAGTGCTCTCTCTTCTTTCATTCATCGGTTCGACAACGGCAGAGTTTATCAGAGCGCTGATGAGTCCTGCGCTGCTGCGCTTGAAAGAGCTGGTAGTTCAACTGGAAGTGACCGGAATGAATGCCGTGCCGATCGTTGTCTTGGTGACTTTCCTGATCGGCGTGGTAACAGCGTATCTTGCCGGTGTGCAGATGGAGCGCTACGGCGCCAACGTATTTGTCGTCGATGGCGTGGCGCTGGCCATGTGCCGGGAGCTTTCGCCAATTCTTGTTGCGATTATTGTGGCAGGACGGTCCGGTTCGGCTTTTACGGCGCAGATCGGTGCGATGAAACTCAACGAAGAAATCGATGCCATGGTTACCCTGGGACTGTCGCCGATGCGGGTGCTGGTCGTTCCGCGAATGCTGGCGCTGATGATTGCGATGCCGATTCTTGTATTCGTCGGCGATGTGGCCGGAATTCTTGGCGGTATGCTGGTTGCCTATTCCCATCTCGGCGTGACGGCGGCGACTTTTATCGATCGGCTGCGTGCCGTGTTGTGGGTAAAGACCGTGATGGTCGGCCTGGTCAAGGGGCCCGTGTTTGGTTTGTTTGTGGCAACGATCGGCTGTCGGATGGGCTTGGTTGTTGAAAACAATGCGCGCAGCGTGGGAATTAACACCACGGCTACGGTCGTCTATAGTATTGTGGCAGTAATTCTTTTAAACGCGGCTTTTGCCGTTGTACTGACAGAGCTTCGTATATAGGGCAGATGGCATCACCCGCAGTTATCAAAGTGCAGAACTTAGAAACCCGGTTCAACGGTGCGTACGTGCATCGTGGGCTGACTTTCTCGATCGCGCGCGGGACGGTCGCGGCGGTAATCGGCGGCAGCGGCTGCGGCAAATCTACTTTGCTTCGCGAAATAATCGGGCTGCTGCGGCCCAGCGCGGGTGAGGTATCGCTCTTTGGTGTTGACGTATGGCGGGCAAGCGCCGAAGAATTACAGCAGCTTCGCAGGCGCTTCGGTGTGCTCTTCCAAAATGGTGCTTTGTTCTCTGCACTCACCGCGGGAGAAAATGTCGCCCTGCCTCTTATTGAGCAGATGAAGCTTCAACCTGAGCTTGTCGGGGAATTGGTGCAGCTTCGTCTTTCTTTGGTTGGATTATCTGCGGATGCGGCGCAAAAAATGCCGAGTGAGTTGTCTGGCGGGATGAGAAAACGCGTGGCGCTTGCGCGGGCAATGGCTCTTGAGCCGGAGCTGCTCTTTTTGGACGAACCGACATCAGGTCTCGATCCGATTACCGCCCGCGGATTCGATCGGTTGGTCAAAACACTCAGCGACAGCCTCGGGCTGACGGTATTTATGGTTACTCATGATTTGGATTCGATACGGTCGGTTGCAGAGCGGCTGATTGTCTTAGAGGCGGGACAGATTCTTGCGGATGGTTCATTTGATGAGGTCCGGCGGGTAGACCATCCATGGATACAGACTTATTTTTCGTCAAGGGCGGCGGCCTAGGTTATGGAATCTGAAGCAAAATATATTATTGTCGGGACTTTTGTGCTTATTGCAACGGTGGTGATTGTGGCCGGACTGTTCTGGATTTCGGATCTGGGAGAACGGCGCAATGTCACGTACTACAGCGTGTATTTCAAACAACAGAGTCTCGAAGGACTGCAGAAAGACAGTGCCGTGACAATGAAAGGCATAAAGGTTGGAACGGTTGCTGATTATCGCATCTCGTCGCGCAACATCGAAGAGGTGCGGGTTACGCTGCGGCTGGATCGCGGCACGCCGGTCAAAAAAGACACATCGGTTGTGTTGAAGCGTAACTTGCTGACTGGTTTGGCGACGCTCGATTTGGTGGGGAGCACGCAGGAAAGCGAACTGCTTCGTGAAGTTCCGCAAGGCGAGCCTTATCCGGTGATTCCCGAGGGATTGTCAAAACTAGAGAAGATAGCAGAGTCGATTCCGGACTTGTTAGAACAGATTAACAAAGGCGTGAGCCGGGCAGTTGTTGTCTTCTCCGAAGAGAATCTGCATTCTGTTGAGTCCACGCTGAAGAACTTGGAACAATTCAGCGGCGCATTGGCAGAAAACCGCGGGAAAGTTGAGAAAACGCTGACAAGTCTTGAGCAGGCGCTCAGTGAGATTTCTGAATTAAGCAAGTCGGCGCGTTCGTTCCTGAAGAGTTTTGACGGCAAGTTTGATGGGATGAGCCAGGAGACAGTGAATGCGCTGCGTTCGCTCGAAGATACGCTGCGGAAGTTTGATCAAAAGACCGCCGAGATCAGTTTTGCAGTTAAAACTGCTTCACGCGTTTTTTCGCAAGAGGTTAGTACCATTTCTCAAAACGTCAGTGAGGCTGCCGGGAGTTTTTCGCGAACGATGGAGAGCTTCGAGGATCCGCGCAAAATAATTACCGGACCATCGGAAAAGGCGCTTGGGCCGGGGGAGAGTTTGAAGAGATGAAGAAAAAGATACTAGGGGTAAATTTGCTGCTTGTCGTCATCACCGCGATGGTAGCAGCCGGATGCGGGCCCTTGCTCGGTGTGAAGAAAGCTGAGGAATCTTATTATGTCCTTACGGACAATGAACGCATTCCAGACGAACGCCTGCCGGCAAGCCGCGCGCGGCTGCTCGTTTCTGATACAAAAGCTAATCCCTTTATCAACAGTCAGCGCATTATTTTCAGCGAAGATCCGTCACGGCGCGGGTACTACCAGTTGGCGAAATGGGTCGAATCCCCGGCAAAGCGCTTCACCTTGCTGTTGATTCAGCGGTTTATTAGGGCTGGGGTTTTTGCGTCGGTTTCTAGTGTCGGCGGAGCAACTCTGGGTGATTTGCAGGTCAACACCGAGGTTACCGAGTTCTACCATAATATCCGCACTATGCCAGGTAAGATTGTAATTAGCGTAAATGCGGAATTAGTTGACCTGATTCACCGCGTGAGCATCAAATCGCAGCTTTTCGAACTTGAGGTGCCGGTCAAAGATTACAGTGCCGAAGGAGCGGTGAGCGCTTTTAGTCAAGGAGTAAACGTGCTGCTTGATCGAATTGTGGTTTGGGCGGCCAAGAACGCACCAGAAACCGGACAGTGATTAACCCCAGTGTTCTTCGAGGATCTTGACGATTCGTGCTGCGGCATGTCCGTCGCCAAAAGGATTGCTAAGTTTCTGGTTGGCCGCCGTTCGTGCTGCGGCAAGCTCGCTGAGCGCAAGTTGCAGGAGCTTTTCCGGGTCTTCCAGCGGCGCAAGAATCGCGCAGCCCGCGCCAATTGCTTCTGGCCGTTCTGTGGTGCTGCGGGTGACGAGTACACGCACACCGAAACTTGGTGCTTCTTCCTGAATGCCGCCGGAATCTGAGATAATCAGAACCGCGTGTTTGATCAGCCAAATCAGGCTTGGATAATCGACAGGCGGGATTAGATTAATCCGCGTCTCATTCCGCAAAACGCGATTGACAGTCGCTGTTACCTTTGGATTGAGGTGAACTGGGTAGACAATTTCAATATCCTGTATTTTATCGCGGATCTCCTTGAGCACGCGGCACAAACTCTCCAGTGGACCGTCAAAATTCTCGCGCCGGTGTCCCGTAACCAAGACCAAACGCCGCTGGTGTGAGGCAAGCTGGGCCAGGGCCGGATCGAGCGTAAGATCGTTGCTCGCAAACCGTGCATCAACGGCAAGCGCAGCATCGACAACAGTGTTGCCTGTTGTAAAAACATTCTGCGTAATGCCTTCACTCGCAAGATTGTCGCGCGCAGTTTGCGTTGGGCAGAAATGAAGCTGGGCCATCCGTGATACGACAACCCGGTTCATTTCTTCGGGAAACGGTGAATCCATGCGATAAGTCCGTAGTCCGGCCTCAATGTGCGCCAGCGGCAGCTTGTGATGAAATGCGGTGAGAGCTCCGCCGAGAGTGGTTGTTGTGTCCCCTTGGACGATGCAGCCGCCAAGTTCAAGCGAAGAAAGATGTGATCCAAGCTGCTCAAGAAGACGGCTAAGAAAAGAATTGGGCGTTTGATTATCGGTCATCAGCCGCAAATTTATGTCTGGTTTCAGTTTGAAGGTCGAAAAAGCTTGTTGAGCCATCAATTCATGCTGTCCGGATGATATAATCAACGGACGCAATATGCGGCTTCGGCTCAAAGCTTCAATGACGGGAGCAAGCTTAATGATTTCAGGCCTAGTGCCCATAATAAATGCTATTGCACGCGTCATTGGGTAATCTCTCATAATTGCGGCTTGAGTGACTTCAGACCTCTGCTATATCATGACTTAGAGGATGGGATAAAGTTTTCGGTGGAGTGGCGGGAGGGGGTGGAAAGTTATTAATGCGGAGACTCCTCGGATGAGATGCTGCGGGAAATTGCTTCTTTTCGCTGTCTTGACAATGAGCGGCTGTGCGCATGCTGCCGGCAAGTCCGGTATCCCGGAAGGGGATGAGCGAATTCCGGCTGCCGCAATTAGCGAAAATGAAGCTGTCAGCGCCAGTGCGCAGCTATGTACATACCTGGACCGGATAAATGATCGAGCACTGCTGGACAGCCCTTATTTTGGGCGGGCTGAAAAACTCATCGCCAGCGTCCGTCAGGCAGGCGTATGGGATGCGAATATAAAGGTATACGCAGCATCAACACTTCAACTAGCGGCACTTCCTCCTTCTTGCGTCCGGGTTTGGGGCGGGTTGTTTGAGTTGTTCGACGATGAGGAACTGCGCTTTATCGTTGGTCAGCAAATAGCGCACCTAAAGCTCGGACACGGTGTGCGCCGTGCGGCGCAGGCTTGTTCAACGTTGAAACGCAGTGATTCGATGCAGCAGATGCCGCTTGCGGACGAGCAATTGCATGCTGCCGCAGCGGTGCTCCAGCGAACCGGATATAGTGTCGATGAAGAGCTTGCCGCGGATCGTGAAATCAAGAGTCTTTTTGGTCCAAAATGGCTGGACGCGGCGGCTGCGCTCCGTGCGTTGCGGAAGCTTTCTGCGCTTCGTACAGGGCATGAAAGTATATTTTCAGCCGAAGGCCTTGCCCGGCGTATTGAACAAGCAGGCACCGAGGTGAGGGAGACAAAGGCGGCTTCAATCGAAGAAACGCTGACTAAAGAAATGACGCCAGTTGATTCTGCCGCATTTGATTGGGCAGAAGACCATGCGCCAGCGGAGCATTCGGCGGCGGCATCACCTTTTCGCCAGGCAGATGGCGCAGGCGGAGAGCCCGTTGAGCCGCAGATCGGAGAAGTCAAAACGGCAGTTCTGACCCGGCCTGCGGCACTCCAACGAAATCAGGGAACTCCAGCGCAAGAGCAGCGCGAGAAGACTGCGGGTTGGTTTGTGCAGGCGGCAGCGGACGCGAGCCTGGAAGATGCGCTCAGCAGGGCGGATTCCCTGCGGGCGCATTCGTTTTCGGCCCGGGTGCAGAAGACAAGTGCGGGCGGACGCGAGTATTTTCGTGTTTTGGTTGGACCGTATCAATCCCGGACTATTGCTGAGCAAGATATCGAACGGATCAAAAACCTTGGGCTTGCTCATGGAGTTCCTTTCCTGCGGCGCAATTAAAAACTTCGCGGAGGGTGAAAGAATATGAAACGAGAAAAAGTATTAGTGCCGCTGCTCTTGATAACGCTGGGGCTTTTGTTTTTTCCTTGTGCAAGTTCTGCGCAGGATTTGTGCAATAGTTGTTTGTCTACTGCATGGCCCGCATGTGATGGCAAGTGTAAAAGAGCGGAAACACGGGATGCCCGGGCGAGCTGCATCCGGCTCTGCGCTACCCGGCAGTGCCAGAAAGAGTGCAATTATCCTGAAGAGGGTAAAGGTCTTGATGAAGTGCGGGAAGAAGATTACCTGAAGGGCGATGTTCCCTGCGATTATTGTCTGCGTGCTGCAGCAAAATTCGAATGCGGACAAAAATGTCAAAACAGCGCGGATGTGGTTCGTTGTCAGGAAAACTGCGCCAAGAGGCGATGTGCGCATAATTGCCAGTTGCCGGATCGTCCCCGGCGGAGCACCGGTGCGGCCAAAGACAACCCGGAACGGGATTGTGTCAGGTGCAAGCAGTCTGCGCAAGCGGCTTGCATCAGTAAATGCGGAGGAACCGGAGCAAAAAGAAGACGCAATACTGCCTGCGAAGTTTCGTGTGTGCATGAAGAATGCTTTGAAACCTGCCGTCCTGAGCTGTTCTAGGCTGATATCGCGGCTGGTCGAATGGACCGAATCGTAAGGAAGATGATGCGGAGCTGCGTAAAGACAACTGCAACAGTAATGAGTCTGACTATTCTTGTGTTGTACGGAATTCCGCATGAAAGCCGGGCAGATTTTTCAATCGGTGTGATTGCGCCGCTTACGGGGCCGCGTTCAGATGGCGGAACGTATATTAAGCAAGCAGCGGAGACTGCAGAAGAAGATTTGGCTCGCTCCTCTGGGGGGATGATCAGGTTTATTCTGGAAGACAGCGGATATGAACCGGCCAAGGCTGTCACGGCTTTTAAAAAGCTTGTGGAAATTGATGGAGTGTCGTTGATCGTCGGACCTTATGGTTCGTCGGAGGTTTTGGCTGTGGCGCCGCTTGCTGAGCGCGCAAAAAAGATAATTATTGCTCCGGGGGCACAGTCGGATGAAATCTCCACAGCCGGCGATTATGTCTTCCGGACGATTCATAATTCAGCGCAGGAGGGTCCGTTTTTTGCGCCGCATGTGGCCAAGAGGATGAATGGAGTCGAACTGGCAGTGCTGGCGATTCAAACAGCATTCAGTCCTTCCTATCTTAAGCATTTTGCTCCGGTTCTTAAGGCCAACGGAAAACAGCTAGGCTCAATGGAGGAGTTCGATGCTGCGGAACTTGATTTCCGCCCGCAGCTTTTGCGCTTAAAAAAATCAGGGGTAAAAGACTTGCTGCTGCTCGCTACGCCCCGCCAGATTGGCCACGTTTTTGTGCAGGCCGATCAGCTCAAGTTTAAGCCGCAATTCTACTCTTTCGGAGTAGAAAGTGATGAAATAGTCCGCATCGCCGGCACTCTTGCCGAAGGCTTGTTGTATGCTTATTCGTACGATGCGGCAAGCAGTACGCCTTCCGTGCGTGCGTTTACAGAGAAGTACGTGCAGCGCTTTGGTAAAGAGCCGGATGCAGTGGCCGCCAATACTTACGACGGCATTATGCTGGGGGCATCATGTTTGAGACAGCAGAGCCAAGCTGAGCAATTAAAACAATGCCTTTACAAGGTGCGCGGCTATGACGGGGCGAGCGGCCGCTTTTCGTTTGACGAGCGCGGTGATGCCGTGAAGCCTTTGTATTTAAAAACGATTGATCGCGGCAAGTTTGTCAGGCTGGCCGGCGAAGAGCTGCTTAAGAAGAACCAGACCACACCGGTAATTGCCGCGCTGCTTCCGCTTTCGGGAAGCGGCGCAGACCAGGGTGAGTGGTGCCGGAGAGGATTTGAACTGGCGCTGGAGAACCTTCGCGCGCAAGGGCGCGAAGACTTTGAGTTCAGAATTGAAGATAGCCGCGGTGACGCAAGGGGCGCACTTGATGCATTTAATAATCTTTCATCTCGATACGATTTGTTTGCTGTCTTAACCTGGGGTTCGAATGTCGGTGTGGCCCTTGCCCCAGTGACAAATCAGCAGCGGCTGATTCAAATAGGAGTAGCAACCGCGACACCGTCTTATCGGACGCCCGGGGATCATACCTTTCGTGTTTTTCACTCAGGTGTGGCGGAAGGGATATTCTTGGCCGAACGAGTTGTCGCATCGGGTTTGGGTGCGCGTACTGCGCTGCTCAAAATCAATCACGATTACGGCATCGGTATTGGCGAAGCGTTTAGCAAGTCGCTGAGCGAACGCGGCGGCCATATTGTTTTTGAGGATACTTTTGACCCCGGCGGCGCAGATTTTCGCACGCAGCTTACGCGTCTGCGCGCAAATCGCCCGGAGATTATTGTCCTTGTGTCGCTTCCTGCGGAAGGTGCTGTCGTTCTGCGGCAGCTCAAAGAGCTGCACATAAAGGATCCCGTAATTGCTGCCGGTGCCGTGTATGGCGGGCGTAATTTTTTTGATTTAGTGGGGGACCTCGCCGAGGGAGTGCAGCTGGTTTTGCCGAAGCCATCGAACAGCTCCGCAGCCCGCGACTTCCGCCATGCGTATGTGGCACGCTACGGGAGCGATCCGGGGGCGATTAATCATTATTCTGCGAGGTCCTATGATGCCATGAATTTGCTGGCCGCGGCGCTCAAATATTGCGGCGGCGCTGATACTTCTTGCGCCAGAGATTATCTTTTTCAAGTTCGTGATTATCCTGGGGCATCGAGCAGTATTTCATTTGACGACTGCGGTGACATAAACTACGAACTTGCAGTATTCCGCATTGTCAACAAAGAGTTCGAGTTGGTGCAATAACGGCCGCGTGCTACGGCCAGGTAGTTCGAAAAAGCCAGCTCAGCGCCAGCTTTAATACTTTAGATCACCAAAAAAAGCAGGTCCGTGGTTGCTGTCGACGTTTCACCTGAAGATAATCGCATGACATGCGATGGAGTCTGTTCAACTGAAATTGGGAGGCGCTGGTGAGCTATGGATATGCCTATTCCGCCGGGTTTCCAAGAAATGCTGGGCTTTGGTTTGCTTGATGCACTCGTTGGGCGCCGTTCGCGGCGGTTTTTCTTAGGGGCGGAGATACCGGATGGTGTGTTTGCCTATAAGTCGCAAGCAGACGTAATGCCCCTGTCGGAACTGGAGAAACTGCTTGTAATCGGAGCCTGTGCGGGCAATACGGGCTGGCATCATATGATTTACCGGGCCAAACGCTATTCGCCCCATCTTTCAAACTATGCAGGAGCGGCGGGCGGGCGGACCTTTCCTTCATCGGCTGGTTTCCACACGAGCAAGACGTTTTTCACGGATGACAGCGGACTATACTTGCTTGAGAACCGTGATGCGCCAGCGTCTGCCGGCCGGAACGAAGAAGGACAGCTTGAGATCGAGGGGATGATTGCAGCTTTAAAGCAGCAGATAAGGAAGATTCATGACGGGCGCCTTGAGCTGCCCTCCGAACCGCCTTATGTCGAGCCGCACAATACATGGGTCGTCAACAAACCGGGTACGCTCTTGGTTATACCAGTGGGTGACCTCGCGCAGCATGTACTGCTCAACCTCTGTTACATGCTGCAAAACGGCCTGGTCCTGACTGATGATCGGAACCGGCGTTCCATTCCCGGGATAGAAAAATTCAGCAGCCTCGTGGATACTGCAAATACGTGGCCGATTAGTTTTGTTGAGCAGTGGTCGCTCGCTGAACTTACGGTTGAACTTGCTTGCAGCTGTTATGCCGGAGCCTTAATGTTGCAGGCGATGGGACTCGGCGGTTGGATGTTTAATGGCATTGATCCCTTTTCGATGCTTGGTGCAAGCGGAAACCCAGCGGCTGCGGGACTGGGATTCCGTTATGATACCGACGATCGCTGGCCTTATCCAAATCCAACTGGTTTAGCGGGTGTGATGGAGGGCTTCTGCCCGCCCCATTTCCGAGAGATGAAAGATGCCGTTGCGGCAGTTTGCCGGCGCAAATTCGGAGAGGGAGGACCATTTCACCCAGCAACGCCCGGACCATGGAGAGATGCACAGCGTGTGCGTTCGGCAGCAATGGTGCATAGCGAAGAATTTCAGGAGTGCATCGCGATGCAAGCTCAGTATATTTATGATACCTTCGGAAAGTTCCCAGGGACCGTTCCATCAACCCTGGTTATCACTTACCTGCAGGCCCATCATCTTGACTTGGATTTCTACGACAAATTTTATAAGCCGGGAGCTTACCTGAAGACACACAAAGAGCATATGAATCAGTGGCATCCCGAGCACTGCTCGGGGCATCATCACTCTTGAATATGCGCGGCGGGCCTTCGCTGTAAGGGGATCCAAGGCTCTTTGCGCGGGAAGACGAAGCAGCAGATCAAGCTTGCCGCAATAATGAAAACAGCGCTGTACACGGTAAGCTCATCGTTTTTAACCCAGTTGCCGTAGATAAACGCGGCCATGCCGAAAGCCGCCAAGCAGATGCCTGAAATAACGCCTTTGGCACTCAGCCTGTCGTAGTAGAGACTGAGGACGGTGGGGACAACAAAGCATGAAGCAACGCCGTTAAAAATCCACCACAGCCGATCAAGAGAAAACAAATGCTGGACAACAAAAGCCAAGCACAAGCCCAGCAATGAAACCAGATACATTCCGGTGCGCGCCCGGCTGACGGTTGTCTTGTCCAGCTCATCTTTTATACGTTGTTCCTGCTTGTTGAGTAATGCGCCGGAGCGTTCTTTAGCAAGCACTTCACGCTGCTCCTCCGGTAATGCCGCGAGATCGATCGCGTAAAGCGAGCTTGCCGCGCACATGCCTGAATCAAGCGTGCTCATCAATCCGCAAAGGAGCATAATAACAAACAGCACTGCGGCCGAAAGGGGCAGCAGCCGCAGCACAACTTCAATTCCGATCATCGGCAATCCTGTGCCTTGGGGCAGGGCAATGCCGAGATCGGGATTTGCTGCGGTAAAACCTAATATTGAGAGAAGAACTGGAACAATGCCGAATAAACACCCGCCGAAAACATAAGCTGGGATAAGATCTTTCTGTTTGATGGCAAAGGCACGCTGCCAGTATTGCTGGTCAGAGACAGCGCCAGCAATCAAGCCGATCGAGGTGACGATGCCGAAGGAAAACGCAATGTCCGCATCGAATATATTGGTATTTCCCGCAATGCCGCCCAGCCCTCTCATTACCGCCGGCCAGCCGGCTTGCCACGCCACCCAAGGCGGGACAACAAGAACACCCAGGATTATAAACGTCATCTGCACCAGATCTGTGATAACTGAGGCACGCAGACCCGAGATCAGCGAATAAGCCAAACAAATAAGAAGCAGAAGGATCATCAATAAATTAAGCGAAATTCCAGTGAGATAATTGAGCATTAGACCGCCGACAAAAATCTGCACTGTTACCGCCATCACCTGGTACCAGATGTAAGGAACAAGATAAACTTTGTGGACCGTCTCGCTTTCCAGCCGGTAGCGAATCCAGTCCGGAAGCGTATATCCGCCGGGAATCCTCTGCCGGATGCGCGGTGCGAGAAAGGCGAAGATCACTAAAGCAAGCACATTCGGCGCCGTGAACCAGAAGATTCCGGGCAGCCCCAATTCGTATGACTTCTGGACGCTGATAAACAAGGCCGGCGCCCAGATCCAAGAAGCGGCGATGCTGGGACCCATCAACTTCCAAGAAACGTTGCGCCAAGCGACAAGAAATCCTGTTCCGCTTTTTGTCCAGCGTTCGCTGCGTGATGCAGCGTAAGTAAGTATAATCATTGCCGACCCGAAAAAGATAATTAGCCTATAGCCGGCCGATGAAGAGAGCGCATGCATGATAGATTATTGCTTCTGTTTTGGGAGGATAATAAAGCGGGTTAACCTATTAGGCAAGAATTGTTCGATTTGATGCCAGGTATAAGAAAAGACGAAATGCCAGTTTCACTGTGCGCCGCCGCCTAAAACGGCGTAGAACCTTACTTGACTGGCGAGACTAGCTAAATGAAAGCCGATCAGCGCTTGCTGGCCGGCAAAGAGAAAGCGCTGCGCATCCAATACGCTGAGGTAGCTGTCTATTCCCTTCTCGTAGCGCTGCAAAGAGAGGCGATGGACTTCGGCCAGGGCATCGACCAGCGCCTGCTGCGCGGCAAGCTGTTCATTGACAGTGCCGCGCACAGCCAGAGCATCGGCAACGTCTCTAAATGCATTCTGCACGGTCTTTTCGTATTGCGTTACGGCAATTTCCCGCTGCACTTTTGTTGCTTTGAGGGCTGACCAGGTGCGGGCATCAAAAATAGGCATGGTTATTTGCGGCGCGTAGGACCAAGTTCCGGTATGCGAATTAAATAAACTGCCCAGTTCTTCGCTTGCCGTGCCATAAGTGGTAGTCAAGGTAATCCGCGGAAAGAACGCAGCCCGCGCGGCACCGATTTCAGCATTTACTGCTCTGAGTGCCGCCTCCGCCTGAAGCACATCCGGCCGGCCTAGTAAGACTTCCGAAGAAGTGCCGGCGGAAATATACTTAGGCGGGCTAATGCTGCCTAGGTCTGAGGGCAGTAGTTCTCTGGGGGCGGGGGTGCCGCCCAATAAAATAGTAAGTGCGTTTTCATCTCTTGCCGCTTGCTGCGTATAGCCAGCGACAGCGCGGCGGGCGGTCTCAACCTGGGTCTGTGCTTGGCGCAAGGACAAATCGTTCGCAATACCGAGGTCGAATTGCCGCTGCACCATGGCAAAAGTCGCTTTCTGCGTCTGCAACGTATTCTCTGCCAGAGCAAGATTCTCCCTGTCTGCGGCAAGTGCGAGATACGCGTCAGCCACTGTCGATACCAGCAAAATTTGCGCGCTGCTCCGTGCGTGCTCACTGGCTAAATATTCTTCCAGAGCCTTGTCTTTTAGGCTTCGAATGCGGCCGAAAAAGTCGATTTCCCATGCGATAGATCCGAGGCTGAGGCTGTACCTTTCGCTGGTGCGGGTTTGTCCGGGCTCCGTAAGTTCACCTGATGCACGCGTTTTGCTCGCGCTGCCGGTTGCATAAACTGACGGGTAAAGCGCATCGCGCTGAATGCCATAAAGCGCGCGTGATAATTCTACATTTAATGCGGCAATCCGCAGGTCGCGGTTGTTGGCCAGCGCCATGGCGATCAGTTTGCGTAGATTATCATCTGTAAAAAACTCTTCCCAGCGCAGCGTGCCGCCAAATGGTGTGTCTTTTTGTTGCTCGTCGGCGTTATATGCCCGTCCCTTGGGCCATTCGGGTGGAACCGGTGCGTCCGGGCGGATATACTCCGGCGCAAGCGTGCATGCGTCAAGCAAGCAAATCAGGCCGAGACAGAATAATGCAGTGATGAATCTATGGTTCATTTTAGACGGCCTCCCGCGTTTGTGCATGCCGCTCCGCTCCAAAGATGCGGGAGATCACCACAAAGAACAGCGGAATAAAAACCAGGTCAATAAAAGTAGCCGACAGCATGCCCCCGGTGACCGCAGTGCCGATGGCATTCATCGCCCCGGCTCCGGCACCGGAGGCAATGGCCAGAGGCAGTGTGCCGAAAAAGAAGGCAAGCGATGTCATGATGACCGGGCGAAAACGGATCTTCACGGCGGCCAGCGTCGCTTCAACTAGACTTTCTCCGTGGCGCCGCTGCTCTTTGATGAATTGAATGATTAGAATGGCGTTCTTTGTAGAAAGCCCCAAAGTTGTCAGAAAACCAATCTGGAAATATACATCATTCGGCAAACCGCGCAGATACGTTGCGAGCAGAGCACCGAATACTCCCAGCGGCAGCATGAGAAGATTAACGAAAGGAATAGTCCAGCTTTCATACAGCGCCGCTACGCAAAGAAAGATGACCAAAATGGAAAAAGCGTAAAGAATCGGTGCCTGAGTTGTTGCCATTCGTTCCTGAAAAGAAAGGCCAGTCCAGTCATAGCCGATTCCTTGGGGCAGTTTGGCTACTATTTCTTCCATGGCCTGCATTGCCTCGCCGGAGCTTTTTCCTGGTGCCGGTTCGCCCCAGATGTTCATACTGGGAAAGCCGTTGTAGCGCTCGAGTCGCGGTGAACCCGTAACCCAGCGCGTAGATGCATATGATGATAGGGGCACCATCTTCCCGGCTGTGTTTCGTGCGTAGAGCTTTTCCAAGTCTTTAGGCAGCATGCGGTAAGGGGCATCGGCCTGAACATATACCCGCTTCACACGTCCGCCTTGAATAAAGTCGTTGACGTATGCGCTGCCGAAGGCAGCGGAAATAGTGCTGTGAATCGCCGAAATGGGCAGCCCTAACGCTCCTGCTTTTTCCCAGTCTACATCAACGCGAAATTCCGGCACGTCTTCCATGCCGTTAGGCCGGACGCTGGCCAGGCGTGGATCTTTTGCTGCCATGCCGAGGAGCTGGTTGCGCGCATTCATCAGGGCCGTATGGCCTAGGCCGCCGCGGTCGACCAACTGAAAGTCAACGCCGCGAGCGTTGCCCAGCTCAAAAACCGCGGGCGGAGGAAACGCAAAAACAAGTGCTTCACGAATCTGCGAGAATGCGGCCATTGCCCTTCCAGCAACTGCTTTCGCCTTCAGCTCAGGCTTGCGGCGCAGGTCCCAATCCCGCATTTTGACAAACACCATGCCGTTATTCTGGGATCTTCCGGAAAAGCCGATTCCAGAAATTGTCAAGCATGATTCTACAGCGTTGTCTTCTTTGTATCGAAAATGCTCCCCTGCTTTGGCGGCGACTGCTTGAGTTTGCTCTAAAGTTGAGCCAGTGGGCAGGATGATTTGCGCCATGATGATGCCTTGATCTTCATCCGGCAGATAACCTGTGGGAAGTCTCATGAAGATAAAGCCAATCACGCCGACGAGTGCGAGATAGATCGCTAAATAACGCCCTTTTTTTGCGAGCGAATGGCCGACTATTCGAATATATCGGTCCCGGATAGCGAAGAATATGCGATCGAACCACAAGAAGAAGGGCCTCAGTAAGGGGAGGGCGTTTTCTGCTGGTTCATGTCCCTTTGGCACGGGCTTGAGCAGCGAGGCGCAGAGCACGGGGGTAAGGATCAAGGCGACGACAACCGAAAGCAGCATCGAGGCAATGATCGTGATGGAAAACTGGCGGTAGATGACGCCGGTTGAGCCAGGGAAGAACGCCATCGGCCCGAATACGGCGGAAAGTACAAGGCCGATGCCGATCAGCGCGCTGGTAATTTGCTCCATTGACGCGGCGGTTGCTTCGCGAGGCGGGAGTCCTTCCTCGCTCATTATCCGCTCGACGTTTTCCACGACCACAATCGCATCGTCGACTAACAAGCCGATAGCGAGCACCATGGCAAACATGGTGAGCATATTGATTGAGTAGCCGAACGCGCCAAGTACCGCAAACGTGCCCAGCAGTACCACCGGAACAGCTATTGTTGGAATCAAGGTCGCCCGGATGTTGCCCATGAAAAGCCACATCACGAGAAATACAAGAACGATTGCTTCAAACAATGTCTGAACAACTTCGTTAATCGCGACCTTAACAAACGGCGTAGTATCGTAAGGGTAGATGACCTTCATTCCTGGCGGAAAGAAACGGCTCATCTCCTCAAGCCGTTTTTTTACTGCATCGGCGGTATCCAAGGCATTGGCGCCCGGCGCCTGCCGAATGGCCATCGCTGCTGACGGTTTGCCGTTGTAAAAGGCTTGGATGTCGTATGATTCGGTTCCAAGTTCCGTGCGGCCTACATCCTTGACGCGAACAATCGAGCCGTCCGGGTTGATGCGCAGCGGGATCGCAGCAAACTCTTCCGGTGTTTGCAGTAGGTTTTGAATGACAATCGAGGCGTTAAGTCGCTGACCTTCCACCGCAGGTATCGCACCAAATTGCCCGGCGGATACCTCTACGTTATAGGCGCGAAGCGCCATGATTATGTCGTCGATTGTCAGATGGTAATCGGTCAGCTTGTCCGGGTTGAGCCAAACGCGCATTGCATATTGGGAGCCGAACGGTTCAACTTCGCCGACTCCGGGTACGCGCGCAAGGACCTTTTCCAGATTGGACTGAGCATAGTCGCGCAAGTCGTTGCCGTCCATGCTGCCGTCTTCAGAGACGAGTCCAACGATCAGCAGCCAATTTCTGGTGGACTTGCTGACTTTGACGCCCGCGCGCTGCACGACATCCGGGAGGCTGGCCATGGCAAGCTGAAGCTTGTTCTGCACTTTAGCCCAGGCCAAGTCGGGATCGGTTCCTGGCTTAAAAGTCAGTTCAATACGCGAAGATCCGGACGAATCGCTTGTGCCGGAAAGATACAGCATATCATCGAAGCCCGTCATCTTTTGTTCAATGATCTGGGTTACGCTGTTTTCGACGGTTTCTGCGGAAGCGCCCGGATAGAAAGTCGCAATCGCGATGGAGGGGGGGGCAATGGGCGGATATTGGGAGATCGGCAGATTATGGATCGCCAGAACGCCCAGCACCATGAGGACGATCGCGATGACCCACGCAAAAACCGGACGGTCTAAAAAGAATCTTGACAGCACGATGCCCTCGCTAGTTTTGTTTCTGCTCTACAGGCGGCTTGTCTTCAGACTGCGCTGCGTCTTTGCTGCCCGGAGTAAAGGGAACTTCCTTTACCGGAGTGCCGGGCCGGATGCGTTGAGCGCCCTCAACAATTATTCGCTCTCCCAGCGTCAGGCCCGACGAGACGACCCATTGATCGCCGACGGCGCGGTCAAGCTCAAGCATCTTCACTTGTGCACTGCCGTTTGCATCGACAACCAATACTTGCGGATTGCCTTTGGGATCGCGCATTACAGACTGCTGCGGAATAAGAATTGCATTTTCGTCTGTGCCTTCTTCGACGATGGCCCGGACAAACATGCCGGGCAGGAGGATTCCTTGGGGATTAGGAAAAATCATGCGCAGAACGACTGTCGCGGTAGTGGGGTCTACTGAAATATCGCGAAATTGCAGTGTTCCTTCATGAGAGTACGCCGTTCCATCTTCGAGAATAAGCCGCACTTTGCTCTGAGCCGTTCTACTCGGGGAAAACTGGCCTTGCGCCATGCGCTTTTGCAGCCGGAGCAGCTCTTTCGTGGATTGTGTTACATCCACATAAATCGGGTCTAACTGCTGGACGACAGCCAACGCCATCGGCTGATACGCGGTAACGATTGCGCCATCGGTGATAGTGGACCGGCCGATCCTGCCGGAGATTGGTGAATTGATGCGCGTGTATTCCAAATTAATGCGCGCGGTTTCCACTGCTGCCTTAGCGAATTTCACATCGGCTTCGGCAAGCTTCAGTGCGCCGTCCGCATCGTCGTAATCTTGTTGACTAACCGACTTATCAGCAAGCAGCTCCTTGAATCGCTGTGCGCGCGCGCGAACGGGCGGTAAATTGGCTTCGGCCCGGCCAAGCACGGCAAGCGCATTGTTTAAAGCAGCTTGAAACGGAGCAGGGTCAATCTGGTACAGCAAATACCCGGCCTGCACATCAGAACCTTCGGTAAAAAGACGTTTTTGGATCAAGCCGCTGACTTGCGGGCGAATTTCTGCCACGCGGTAAGCTGATGTCCGGCCCGGGAGTTCCGTGGTTAAGGTAATGCGGTGCGTTGTCACAGCGACAACCGCAGCTTCCGGGGTGCGGCCTGCCCCGGGCGGTGTGCCGGAATTCTTGCAGCTCACGGCAGGGAGCAGAAACACCAAAGCGAAAGCGGCGGCTAACTGGAGTGGACCATGTTCTCTAAGCGTCCGCCTCAAAGATAACAAAGAAGACCTCATAAAATTACACTCATTACCCCGTGCATGTTCTCCTGTCTCACCCATTGAGCATCCCCTGGAAGAAAATGTTTAGTATTGTGTCCGGGTCCTCTGGAAACGGATGCTTTTCCGGCTCATCCAGGCAGAGCAAGAGAAAAGCATGAATGGTGCTGTCCAGAGAGACGGCCAAGTGATACGGGGACGCAATATTACCGAAACGTTTGTTCCTTATGCCGCTCTCGAAAACTGACGCAATTTTTTCCAGGAGCCTGTAATACCGCGCGCGCAGCTCTTGATCTAATCCGGCCTTGATGCTGTAGCTTACGCCCCGGCTCTCAGCAATAAAGAGCCGGACAAATGGTAAATGAGACCGGAACATTTTATATTGCGCCCGGACGTAATTGCGCAGTTTTTCAATTTCGTCTTCACCCTGCTCAAGCGCTTCATTAAAGGCTGCGGCAAAAAGGCTGCATTGTTCAAGCACCAGGGCCCGGTAGAGATCTTCCTTATTTTGAAAAAACTTATACAGAGTGCCGATAGCAAACTCGGCCTCTTCCGCAATCTCATGCATGGAGACGTTGTGGAAGCCCTTTTCAGAAAACAGCGTCAATCCAGCGGTGAGTATTTCCTGACGCTGACGCAGCTTTTCGCGTTCGCGCCTCGGCAGTTTTTCTTTTTGCATTACGGTTTCAAACCTAACGAGGCCTGTGATAGCCGCCTCTAAAAGTGAACTAAGCGTCATAATATGTAACGTAGCTACACATTGCAATAGTATCATTCACTATCGACCATACATAACTGTAACCACTAAAGATATTGCGGATTTTGCGGGGGCGGCAAAAAACGTTTCGTTTAAGCTGGGGTGCTTGGACTGGAGATGAACTCCTGGCACTTGTGAACTGTATCCAGCAGAAGTTCGGTTTCTTGGTTGTTGAGCTGTTTTGCGAGCTTTTGCGCTGTATCAAGAAACATCTTTCGCAGCTCCGGATACTCCGTATTTCGCGTCTGCAAATCGACAAGCAGTTCATCGGTTTGGCTGAGTACGCGGCGCATGATCTGCAATGCTGCACGGGAGTTGGGCGTGCTGAACGGTTCCAGCGTTGCTACATCCGCAAACGAGCTGCGCATTACATCAGCCAGAGAAAGCGCGGTGAAATGGATGAGCGCCTGCAAGAAGGCTACTCGCTTATCGTGCTCTTCAATTGATGCATAAGTTGTTTTTGCGCCGTATTTGTAGAGCAAATCCTCAAATGCCTGCGCACGTTTGCGGGATCGTTCAGTCTTGGTGATGATCACATTTTCACCACGCAAGGACGGGAGATCGCCGCCAAACATCGTATGAATGCCCAGGACTTCAACTTCTTTCGGACATAGTTCAAGCAGCAGGGGCAGGACGCAGCTTTTAATCGAGCAGTTCTCCACCAGAAGCTGGTTTGGCCGCAGGTGCGGGCATAATTCGCGCCCCACGGCCGCTGCCTGCGACATCGGTACGCTAAGCAAGATTACATCTGCTTCCTGGGCCAGGTCCTTTAAGCTGAGGCCGGTGCTTTTCTCGGAGACGAGAACTTCTAGTCCGGCGCCGGACAAGAACCTGTTGAACCATTTGCCCATCGCGCCGCCGCCGCCAACGATTCCGACTGTATTAAAGGGCAGCGAATGGAACTTGGTGCGAGGGTAGGAGCCGCAGATAATGATTTCCGCCGTCTGTCCAGTATGGTCCAGGCAATATTGGCGCAGGGCGTTTAGGCAGTCTTTTATCGGCTCTTCGCTGATGTGCCCTTCGAGATCGAGGTGAAAAACAAATCCGCCGCGGCTGTCCGGACGGGAGTGAATGGAGGAAAGGTTTACGCGGTGCTTGACGCTAATGACCTCGAGAATCTCATACAGGATGCCCTGACGATCGCGCCCGGGGTCGATGACGATTGAGGTGGTAAATTGTGTATCACCCTGTCCGCCTTGCGCCGCTGGCTGAGGTATTTCACTTTCCAGCTCGGCAGCACTGCCGCGTCCCAGCAGCGCGAATCTGGTCTTGTTGCCGGTAAGATCGGAAATGTTCTCTGCCAGGATTTCGAAGCCGTTTGCCGTAAGTGTGCTGTATGGGGCAATAACCGCAGCATCGTAGAGCTGCTTGTCTTTTACGAACGATACCGCAGCGGCGGTGCTTGGCGACGGGCAAAGTTCAGCATCAGGATAATGCTTGAGCAAGTGTTTGGCGCATTGCCGCAGTGCCTGCTCATGCGAATACACCTGTGCGATTTTTTGTTTACATACGCTATGCGGGTCATTCGCCGGAAGCACGCCGATACAGTGGATGATTTCACTTAAATATCCGCGCGAGATATGCACTTGATCGCGGTACTCAAGCAGCAAGTCAAGTGTTTCTGCCACGGGACCTTGCAGGATGTTTTCCAGTGGCACAAAGCCCCATTGGACTTCGCCGGCAGCTACTTTCACAAAAACTTCCGCGATACTGTGGCAGGCAGTGCTTTGTTTGGGTGCCAAGTGTTCAATCAGTGCCAGCTCTGTATTTGACCCGCGCGGACCAAAGAAAGCGATGCAACCTTTATCCATCGCCGGCTGCCTTACTTCACTGCAATGGTATCCCCGTCTTTCAGCTCCGGATTGGGATCTTTACCTTCGACAACCTGATTATAATCAAGTTCGTAGCGCAGCTCCCCCTCCGGACCGCGGCGAATCAAAATGATGCTGCTCTCGTCGGCAAATGGGGCAAGTCCGCCGCCAGTGGAGATAGCCTGCAAAAACGTAATGCGGCCTTCGCTGCGATATTCCCCTGGCTTCACAAATTGGCCAGAAAGGTAGTAACGGATCGGTGCTGTCTGGACAACCGATATTGTTACTGACGCGGCTGGAACAAATGCCTGGAGACGTTTGGTCACGTCTTCGGTAATCTGTCTCAGTGTAAGGTTCTCTGCCGGAACGTCCTCAATCAACGGCAGTGTGAATCTGCCATCCTCGCGGACATAAACCTCGCCCGTAAGCTGCGGTTCTCCCCACACTTTAACCATCAGCGTGTCGCCCGGTTTGGCCGCATACTCGACGTTTGCTGACGGTCCTTGCGTAAGCTCGTCAGTGGGCCGCAACGTGCTGGGTTTGCATGCGGCAGCTGCCAAGATCGAAGCTGTGCAAAGTGCAAAATACAAAGCTGTTTTCTTCATTTCTTGCTCCCTTAGTTGTCGAATTCTCGATTGCTATATACCAGACTAGCCAAGTCTTTTCTTCAGCTCCTCCATCTTGCTGCGCTTTGGATGGTTTGGCGGCGCCAATTCCAAGGCCTGCTTGATTGCTTGGCGTGCCTCGTCCTTTTCACCGGCAGCCGTCTTGATTTCGGCGAGGTGGTATAAAATCTCTGGATTGGGCTTGCTGCTGTGGCCCGCCATTTTCTCCAGCTCCAGCGCTTCTTCAATTATTGGCTCTGCAGCACGAAAACTTCCACGCTTGAAATGCACCCAAGCCAACGTGTCGGCTACACTTGCTTCTTTGGGCAATTGCTCTTTGGCGGATTCAGCAAAATTAAGCGCTTCATCCAAATTGCCGTTTAACTCATCAACGAGCAGCCAGGCAAGATTGTTCAGCGCCGGCCCAAAATTAGGCGCAAGCTTGAGAATTTCGCGGTAGGTATCCGCAGCTTCTTTGTGTTTTTCCTGCCGTTCTAGCGTTAGCGCAAGCATCATCATTGTCGGCACATGTTTGGGGTTTTGCTGAAGGAGCTTATTGTAGCTCTGCGCAGCGGCCTCTAGGTCGCCAGTCGCCGCATCAATCTGCGCCAAGCCGAAATAAGCACCGATCAATTCCGGCTTTTCCGCCACGGACTTTTCGAACAAAGCCCGGGCCTTCAGCAGGTCTTCCTTGCTCCGCGCGGAAGAAAGCGCCAGCGAAGCCAGAATTAGGTCGTATTCCGCTTTCGAGTTTTCACTTGCTCCTTGCAGCTTCTCGACTTCGGCGGTAATCGCGGCATAGTCTTTCTTTTCATGCGAAGCGATCAGCGCAAGCAAGCGTTGTGCGGGAATGAGAACGCCCCGATCGAAACTAAGCAGCTTACGGTAAAGGTCAATCGCTGCGGCGTAATTGTTTTCTTTTTCTTCAAGCAGAGCCATCTTGAAATATCCCGCCGGTTCCTTTGGAAACTCGGCAAGCAGGTATTCATAAACCTTTCGTGCTCTCTCCGTGTCGCCTTCAATCAGAGCAATGTCGGCGCGAAGTACGTTTGCGCCAAGATGCCGTGGGTGACGCATCAGAATCTGCTTAAGATGCTCAGTGGCTTGTGCCAGTTCTTTGCGGGAGAACAACCGCTGTGCCAGGGCATAGCGGGCGCTTGTCTCTCCGGGATCGATAGCGATTGCCTGGTTTAAATGTTCAATGCCCTGGGTTTCCTTGCCCAGGCGCAACTCGGCAAGTCCTGCGCGCCGGAAAGCCGGCGCGAAATTGTTGAGCAGTTTGACTGCTTCGAGGAACTGATCAAGTGCCGGCTGAATCTTGCCTGCCAGTTCCAAATCTCTGCCGCGGAAGTAGGCAACCCCGGGATCGTCAGGAAGCTGCTTTTCCAAATCGGCTGTCAGCTTCTTGGCTTCATCGATCATGCTGCGCACCAGATACATGTCATAAAGACGGTCGCGCGCGTCGTGACGTTTCGCATCGCTTTTCAAAGTTTCACTGTATTGCTCTAAAGCGCGGTCCGGCAGTCCGCGCTTTAGCAGGAATTCCGCGAGTACAAAATGAAGCCCGGTTTGCTGCGGATTCTTTTTCACGAGTTCTTCCAGAACTCCTTGAGCTTCATCGAGCCGGCCTTGGCGGTTATAAATGTCCGCCAATGCCATTTGCAGCGGTGCATTTGCGGGCTCCAATCTTATTGCCTTGGTAAAATAATCTTCCGCCTCTTTGGCGTTGCCCTGGGCGAGCTCGACATTGCCCAGGGTGGCAAGCGCGGCGGCGTTTTGCGCTTCGCGCGCCAGCACTTCCAGTAGAATCTGTCGTGCTTTGGTTAAATCTTTACGCGGGCCGGCCGCTTCAAGATTAGCTTGGAGAATCAAGGCTTCAATGTTCTGAGCATCACGCTCAAGGACGCTACGGATATGATTTTCTGCCATTTCATATTGGCGGTTGGCGAGCATAATTGCCGCAAGATGCAAACGGGCATCGATATGGTTCGGATCGTAATTAATAGCTGAGTTGTAATTTTCTACCGCCTGAGGAACCTTCTGCAGGCGGATAAGCACTTCGGCGAGTTTGTAATGAGCATTGGCATCTTTCGGTTTGATATCTATCGCGCTTTGGAGCTGCAGGCGGGCGGCATCAAACTTGCCCTCATTTTTATACTGTTCCGCGGATTGAATAAGGCGGTTGAATTTGTCTTCCGAACGCTCACGAGAACACGCCGCAACGAAAAAGCTATTTATTCCAAGGACTAACGCAAAGAAAATTGCTGCTCCGCACTTAGGGTTTCCTGTAGGTGAAAGCACGATGTGAAACAAACGACAGATTTTGTTGGATAAGAGAACGGTATGTTGCGTCGAATTTCGTTCTTTTAAGGTTCGAAGCATGGTTTAATCCCTTATAATTGCTAAGTTTTCTTGGGTATACTTTGCCTCGCGTCAGAGTAGGGCGAGAAATGGAACGAAAAAAAGACAGAAAAGACCGAAATTTGCATAGAGCGCTGCTTCAGTTTACTTTATTAGACTTATCTCTAATAACAGCAAATTTCCGGTTCCATTTCTCACGTTCCTTGAGCGAGACTATTCGGATTTAGGGAGCTATGCAAGCCGATGTATTTTGATGATGAACGGGGCAAGAGCCTATCAGACCTGCAAATGACAGTAAGAACTGCGTTGGGGAGGTACTGGCGCTTGGCGTGGGCGCCGGCGCTGGTAGTGGTTGCTCTTGTTTTTCTAATTGGTGTCAGACTTCCGGACTACTTTACTGCCGATGTGCTGATTTTGGCGCAGCCGCACAAAGTAAAGACAGAAGTAGTGCCGCTCACGGAGAAAGAGGAGCAGGATCTGCGCTTATCGGTGCTGCTTCAAGAGCTGCTTGCCCGTCCCCGGTTACGCTCGATTATTGAACAGTTTAATCTGTACCCAGAGTATCAAGGAATTGTCGGTAAAGAATTTGCGCTTCGCGTGTTTCAGCAAGCGATTCAGGTAACGCCAGCAGTTACCCCAACGGGAAAACCTCTTGAGAATACGTTTCGAGTATCTTTTACTTATCCGAATGCCGATCGTGTCTATGAAGTAACACAGGAGCTCTCGCGAGTGTTTCTTGAAGACAGTTTTGTCAGTATGCGCGATGAAACACGCGGCACGGAAGAGTTCCTTGATGCGCAGCTTCGCGAAGCGCGGCGGCGTTTGGAGGAAACGGAAGCTCTGGTACAAGCGTTTGTCCAGCAAAATGTGGGGAGACTCCCCGAACACCGGGAACAGGCTTTGGTCCGCCTGCAAAACGCACAGTCACAGCTTACAACGAATTCGCAGATGATTGCCACCAACACCGCGCGCATCGGCTACCTGCAGCGGGAACTTAAGCTGACAATGAATGAGCGGACTCTGGTTGGCGGTGGAAACGAGCAGAACCAAGCGGCTAGTCCCGAAGAAAGCTTGGCGCAGCTTGAAGGATACTTGGTGGTGCTGCGCAGCCGGTATTCCGATTCGCATCCCGATGTGATTAACACCAAGAAGAGAATTGCTGGTTTGAAGGCCAAGCTCGGCGCAGAGAGCGGAGAAAGCGGCAAAGGCGGACAACCGATCGCCGGCTCGGTTGAAACGCGGCAGCTACGGCGCGAGATCGGTGAACTTGAGGCGCAGACTCAGGCCCTGCGCCATGAAAGCGATAATTTAAAAAAGCTCATTGAACAACTCAATGTTGATATTAAGGATATGCCGCTTAAAGAGCAGGAGTTGATGAAAATCCGGCGCGATTACACAAATGTCAAAGACAGCTACGAAAAACTCTTGGCGGCCAAAGAAGATGCCGAGATTCGCTCGAGTTTAGTGAAGAGTCAGAAGAGCGCGCAATTTAAGATTGTAGATCCGCCCCAGAAACCGGTGACGCCGGCCGGTCCCAATCGGATGTTGATCGGGGTGGTGGGTATCGTTGTAGGTCTTGTTATCTTTGCTTTAGTCCCGCTGGGGCTGTTTATTTTTAATGGTGCTTATAAGTTCCGCGATGAGGTCGAGAAAGATCTCGGAGTCAAAGTAATCGGCATGATTCCGCCGATGAAGACTCCGGCGGTGTCCGCGCAGATGCGCCACGCAAGTGCGACTAGTTTTGTTTTGTCGGTGGTGTCTTTTTGCGTAGGATGCGTTTTGATTCTGGTAATTGTCTGAGTATTTGGCGGCGCACTGCTTTTTGGAGAAGGAGGTTGAGATAGTGTTCGGGAAGAAACTCGGTAATCTGCTGAGAAGAAAAGATCGTTCATCCGCGCCCGAGGAGATGCTGGATGAAACGGCTTCTGAGAAACGCAACAGCTCTATTGCGCCGGTGCTTAAACCGTCGGGCGCGCGAAGCACTATCGCTGATGGATTTGTCTCACTTTCTGGTTCGGAGATTATAGATCTCGAAGCTACGGAGCGCTTCCGCATTTTGCGCGCACAGATCGAACGTCAAGGTTTGTCCGGACGCGACTTTCAGGTATTGGCCGTGACAAGCGCTGTGCCAGGTGAAGGTAAAAGCGTGGTGGCGGTTAATTTAGCGCGCGCCTGCGGTATGGACCCCCGGGGTCGGTCTCTGCTGATCGACTGCGATCTCAGAAAATCCAATGATCATCGTTTTTTTGCTCAGGCGCAAAGTCCAGGTTTGAGCGATGTGCTTATTGCAGGCAAGCCGCTGCGCAGTGTGATGCGTGCGGTTGAGCCGGGGCTGGATTTAATCACGGCGGGCAGCCCGGTGGTGGACTCAACTCGCACACTTGATCAGCCCGGTTTTATCTTGATGCTTGAAGAATTGCGAAAGCATTATCGCTATATAATTCTTGACTGCCCGCCGGTTCTCTTTTGTCCGGAACCACTGGTGCTTACGCAGCACGCGTCGGCGACACTGATCGTTGCGCGCGCCTGGCGCACGAACAAAAAACTAGTAAGAGAGGCGGTAAATGCCGTGGGGAAAAACAAAGTTCTTGGCGTAGTAATGAACGAATGCTCCGACTCAATAAAACAGTATGGCTATTATGGCTATTACGGGTATGATAAGGAGTCGATCGCCAGAGCCAAGCTAAAGATGGCGAATAAGCCGCGTGAGCGCGGCCTATTCGGGCGAAAGTAGTCGTAGTCGATTACCACAACCAGGAGCAGCGGGATGAATACTAGTTGCCGGGGTAGGCTTGCATTCCTTCTTCTTATTTTCATCATCATTGTTAGTCTTTCTTCGTGCCGTTTCAAAGTTCCTGGAGCAAATGAAGGACAGCGGCTCGTCGAGAATAAGACATTTTCGGGTGCGGTTCCCGCGTGGGTGATGCAGTCAAAAAATAGTCCACGCCAGCCCATGGCTGATGCTGGAGTTGTTCCGCAAAGCTACTCCGCGCCGCCTGCAGTGCGCATAACTTCGCAGAGTGTCCCGGACGCGGCGGTGGCGGCCATAGGGAAGACGCCGGAAGAAGATGAAAAGGATGTGGGATCGCTGAAACCTGAAGAGGCGGGGGTGGAAACCGGTGCCGCAGGCCAGTCTCTCACTGTTGATGCGCAAAAAGATACATCACCGCTGGACCGGATTGCGAAAGTGTGTCCTGGGGCAGAGCCGGCAGTAAAAGAAGCATTGCGCACGACAACTCGTGCTTCGCGAATTGCGCAGTATGTAAAGCTTACCAGCCGCTGTCCGCAGAGCTGGGATCTTTGGTTATGGCTGGGCAAGGATTACGAGAGCGACGGGCGGCTTGTTGAAGCCGGAAGATGCTATGAACGGGTGCTGACCATTGACTATGGCAATGAAGTCGCGCAAGCGCTTTTAGCAAACGTACGCCAGCGGCTTAACCAAAAGCCGGCTGGACAGTAGCAGTGTGCTGTTCTTAGACTAACGCCGAAGAGGAAACAGTGGCCAATTGGAGTGCAGAACCGACGAAATTGTTGTGTCCGGTTAAACATTCCTATTGGGGCCGCCGTTTTGCGGATTCAATAATCCCGCGTCTGGCGGCGTGTGGAACGAAAGACGAAAATCTTCCCTATGCCGAGCTTTGGATTGGAGCTCACCCTACCGCTCCGGCATTTGCTGTCTACGGCGATGAGCCTGTAAGTTTGGATGTGCTCATTGCCGAGCATCCGCATGATATTTTGGGAAAGGTCGTCTGCGACCGCTTTGGCTTTGAGCTGCCGTTTTTGCTGAAAGTGCTCAGCATTAACCGTCCTCTTTCGATTCAAGCACATCCCGATCCGGTGCTGGCAGAGAAGCTGCACGCAGCCCAGCCGGAGTATTTTCCCGATCCGCGGCATAAACCGGAGCTCGCCTTGGCTATTTCCCCGGTCAGTATGCTTTATGGATTTCGCCCGCTTGGTGCAATAAAAGCGGCAGTTGAGTCCAATCCCGAATTGGCTGGACTGCTTTCCGTTCAGACCCTGGAGCGCTTGAAAAGCGAAGAAGATGCACCGGCGCTGATTGCGGAAGTTTACCGGGAAGTCATGACCCGCAGCAGTGAAAGAGTTGCGGAGAGCTGCCGCAGGCTCTATGACCGGCTGCGCGAAAAAACGCAAAGAACTAACGAAGAAGAATGGATTCTGCGTTTGGCTGCCGAGTATCCCGAAGGAGATGTCGGACTCTTTTCCTTCTTCCTGCTTAATATTTACCGGCTTGAGCCGGGACAGGCGATTTTTGTGGGTGACAATGTCCTGCATGCTTACTTAGAAGGGGAGCTGCTGGAGTGCATGACCAATTCCGACAATGTTGTGCGGGGCGGACTGACCAACAAGCGCTGCGATACAAATACACTTTTAGAAATGCTGGATTTTGCCCGCGGCGAACCATCGCTTGTTTCACCTGTCGCGTCGGCATCACCGGGATTCGTCTCCTTTTCTGTGCCTGCTGCGGAATTTTGTTTAGAGCGTCTTGATGTGCAGGACCAAACTTTGGAGTGCGCATGTGCGGGGAGAGTACAAATTGTCTTCTGCTTAAGCGGAAGATGCGAGCTGAGCAGCCGCGAAGTGCGCTACGAATTGGCAGAAGGCGACGCGTTCTTAATCCCTGCGGCAGTGCAGAACTACACGCTTGCTTGCGGCCGGGGTCTGGTTTTTCGCGTGACAGTTCCTTGATTGATCGGCAGTGTGTGCTGGTGTTTAGAGTAGCGCATCGCGTCTTGTATCTGGGCTTAATTATCGGCGTGTTTTGGCTGTCGCTTGCCGGACAAGCAGCACAGGCGGCTGGCGGCAATTCCTGCGGCGTGGCGCCTGATACCGGCAAATCAGCTCTGCTTCCAGCAAAAAACCTCCGGCTTTACAACCTGAAGTGGGCGATGCTGACCGAAAAGCAGCGTGTGGTAGTAAAAAATTTCGGCTTAATGGGTCTGCCGCTAGATCCTCGCATCTGGGGCATCCGCGCCGAAGATGAATTTAGCGCGGCTCCTTTGGTTTGGGTTCGTCCATTTTACTTGCGCGTGTCGGAGAGTCCCGGTTTTCAAGTTGAAGAAGCATCCATCGAGTTTGGTCTGCCGGATGATGCGCAAGCTGATGCGCAGCCGGCGGTGATTGATTTTCTTTTCGGCGGCGCGTTTGTGCCCGCGGCGGGGAGCGGAGAGCCCCTTGTTGACAGCACTTATATGCTGCGCATTGAAGCGGCCGTTAACGCGGAAGTGACATTTCTTTTTCGTTCGCGAAGCGCAGTGGAGGAACTTGCACGGTTAGAGAACATAGCACTTCAACCGGCGCGGCGGTATGTGCTGACCGTGAAGTTTTCGCCGCAAGAAGTGACGTGTTTTCTTGACGGTGTGCCGCTGCTAGGTTTGCGGGGTGCAGAGCTGAACCGGGGTTTGACTGGCTTGAAAGGGGCTCTTCGCACCGCGGCGGTTTACGATTTTAAACTTCGTGCGCAAATCGGTACACTGCCACAGGGTGTGGACGGCGGAGTTTGTGTTTTAGGTGGTCTGGTGGCTCTGCCGGAGGAGCACGTTCTGTCGGAATGAAGGCGTTTAGCAAGAAAGTGCTGCGAACCATGTTGCTGCTCTGTCTAGTTGCGGCACCGTTGATTTTTCTCGCGGCGGAGCCGCCGCTGGCTGTCTATTATCAAGGCCGCATTTCCGGCGCAGCCTTGTGCGGCGCGGCCTTTTTGTTCTTGGCGCTCTGTTATGCAATCTACCGGTGGGCAAAGAGCCGGATTGCCTTTAGTGCGGCTTGCTTAGTGATGTATGCGTTTCCCGCCGCAGTGATTTTGATAACGTGCTTTGCACCTCCGGGGCCAAACAGCGTGACCGATTTCTGGCGTTTTCTTGTATTGTTCCTATGGGGAGCAGCTGCCGTCTCGTTTTACTGCGGCGCCGGAGAACGTCTCATCTGGCCAGGCCTTTTTGGACTCGTGCTTGTTCTAAGCAGTTTATATGCAGTGGAGCTTGCGCTTCGTGCTGTACCGGTGGATGTTTTCAGCAAGCAAATTCTCAGTGTGCCATCGTTTGCGGATATGACGCAGCTTCCGCCGCCGCGAAAAGAACCGGTTCGCGCTCCGGGGCGGATTTGCGCTGATTCCGCTCGAACACCAGTTCGCATTCTTGTAGTGGGAGGCGCGGCAAGTGCCGGTGAGCCGCTCCTTGCGCCTTCCTTGTCGTATGTGTTCCATCTGCAGCGCCTGCTCGATGAAAGGCGTCCGGGCGAGTGTTTTGAGGTGTTAAGCGCCGCGGTTGCCGGGGCCGGAGCGGTCGATGTGCTGCATCAGATGCAACAGCAGCCTTCGCCGCCGGCTGATATAGTGCTTGTTGAGAGCGGCCGGGAGAATCTGGAACAGCGGGCGCTTAATGGTTCGTCTGCCATTTTGTCAGATCGCGAAATGCATCAGCGCCGGATGTTCTTTGAGCGTCTTTCTCGCGTACCAGGCTATCTCACGTGGCGGAGGACTCGCAGTTTTGCCGTGCTGCGTTATTATCTGCTTGCGCTGCGTGATGGTATTGCCAAGACTATTTCTGGTCCCGCGCTGAAGACAAAGTATCGTGTAAGTTCTGCTGATTTTGGCTGGGCGCTCCGGGAGGCAGCGCGTTATGGCGCTAGAAATGATCTGCGCATTGTTTTTGTCGACGTCTTTTCAAGCGGTCAACCCAAAGGGCGAAGCCTGGCGCGGCCTGATGACCACGCTGCGGCTCTTGTTCGCGCGGCCAAAGCATACGATATCCCCTTAGTAAGTCTTGAGACAAATTCAACACCGGCGCAGAAGAGAGAGATGTTCTGTGGACCTCATTTGTTGAATGCAGCCGGTCATCGTTTTCTCGCACAGCAGCTCTACGATGTTTTCTTTGCACCGCAGACTGCTTCTTATTGGACTGCGCTGTGGCAGAGAAAGAATATCGATCCTGCGCGCAAGCCGTTGGGCAAGGAAATCCGTTTAGCGCTTGGTGCTCTAGATACTGCTCAAAGTGAGATCCGTATTCGGGCGACGGCGCCGTTTCTTACTGTAGAAAAAGCTCTTTTGGCGGCGCGTGTGGATTATGGTGCGCTGCATATTCTTGGTGTTATTGGCAAGGACGAGCAAGTGTTTACGGCTTCGCGTGAGATGCTCGGTGTGCTCCGGCCAATAGGCGAAATAGGTTTACGCTTAGAACGAAGCGCTTCCGGCGGGCTGAAATGTGTGCCGGTTGGAACTGACGGACGCTGTTTTCCGGCGCACTTGCACGTAATCAGCGGGGGCGGCACAGCCGGCGCCCGTGTTTATGCCGCAGTTGACGGTCTGCGCGCTGATCCGGATGCCAGCGGGTATAATGTTGTTGTTGTTGAGCCGCGTTTCGGCGAAGTCATAGCGAGCGCGTGCTTTAATCCGCAAAACTCGGAAGCAGTGGGCCAGACGCTGGATGCTTTTCTGCACGAGCTTGGGCGCAATGCGCCTGCGGGGCAAGAGCCGCTCATTATTGTCGCGGTGAAATCGGACGGCGGGCAGAACGTCAAGCGCCGCGAATTAGCGGAAGCGTTTCGTTATATCGGCGGCACGGGGACGATTCCGCGCCCGTATGAATCGTTTGTGCTGCTTGGTTTCCCCGGCGCAGCACCCGGGACGGCGCTGGAAAAGACGGGGCGGGAACTTATTGATATTCAGCTCGGCTCCCCGGCACTGCGAACAGCTTATTTGCTGTACGCGGAGCGTGAGTGAAAGGGATGTCTCAACGATTCGAGCTAGTTAATCCGCTCTAGGTTAACAAGCATCCATGCGGTGGAGCCGGCTACGGGAAGAAGTCTGCGGCGACGATGTCGCCGCAAAAAAGGGCGCCAGTTCTCGCCCGGGCACGAAGTCAAATAATTCGTTAAGGATTATGGGCGTCAGTGCGCCTATGGAATTTTTGCGCTTACGAAGGAGATTATCGTGGTGGCTTTGTAAAAAAGCAGAGAGGTGCTATGAGAAATGAAGCGCAAGACGGCGTGCCATCAATCCGGGGGGACAGCATGAAAATGTTTCATTCGGCGGCTAGAGTTAGCTTGTTCGCTTTAATTCTTTTTAGCCTAAACGCATGCAGTGGCGGAGGTGGCGGAGGTTCTGGAGAACCTACGGCTGCGCGGACAGCGAACAGCGCCGTCTCGCAGATGGGCGGACAAGTTGAGGCATCAATGGCCGTAATGCTTGCCGCCGATCACGGTTACAGCTTGCTCCAGATTGTCGACGGCATCGAATCCGCAACGCTCGGTTCCGACGGCTCGATCACCGGTGTCGCGCCCGAGGGCCCTGTTCAGGGTTTGATTACGGCGAGGAGGACAAGCGCCAGAAACCATTCAACGTCTTTAATTGCCGCAGCGCTTGGAGATTCTGAAGACGGTGGTTTAAACGTCTTGCAGGCTATCCTTCATGCTGCTGACCAGGGATATAGTATCGAACAAATAATTGAGTCAGTCCTCAGCAACAGTCTTTATCCACACGGGTATATTATATGTCTGCCCCCGGATAGAGATGCTGGACGGTGTGATGTTGACGGAGAGTATCTTGTGCCTGCGCACGGGCGGTTGGGAGTTTTTTCGGATACCCCGAACATCACCGACAGCGAGGAGCCATCGAATGAAGACTCAGATGAGAACAGCGAGCAGGGTTCGGATGAAAGCGAGTCCCAGAACACCTGGCCACTCGGCACCTGGCAAACCGACGGCAATTGTCCGGCAAGTGAAAATATTGTCGGTGCAACCGTCGTCGGAAGTACGACCTTTCTGGAGGGTGGAGTTCTCGGTGTCTCCTGGACGCAGACTTGGGACAATGGAGACACGAATACAGTCAGCTCCTCGGGTACCTGGACTTTGTCTGGCAGCAATCTCTCGATATTCGTCCCGGCAGAGTACTCGGGTGCGGTCAGCGCAGGAAGCTCTTCTATTTCGCTTTCGAGCGATTTCTGCTGGAGTGTTACGCTGACACGTTAAGAAGAAAAGGGATGATTACCGGCTAATCCCGCGGACCAAACGGATGACTAGGCTTGAAATAAGCGAATAATTATGGTCTTTGCTGCACTCCGATGGCTTCGCCCAGAGCGATGCTGCCGGATGCCGAAGGCGCGCAGCCGCCGGCTTGCAGAACCGCGCGTGCAGCAGACACTGCCGGGTTGAACAAGCTGCGGCCAGGCAAGCGCATTTCCACCAGCCGGCCCGCCCCACGCCCTCCCCGGCGCAAAAAGGGCATGCCTTCAGCACCCGGCAGCATCGCTCTGGGCGAAGCCTCAGGACACTGCCGAGGCAATTTTTATTCGCTTATTTTGTGGCTAGCAGGTCGCTGAAAAAGAATCCCAGAGAAGGCATAAAATTGAGGCAGTCGACCTGCTAGGCGGAAGAATCGTTGCATTTTGGGGCCAAGGTGTGGCTGGGGATAGTCCGAACTGGGAC
>JAKPSH010000056.1 GCA_029555385.1 Pseudomonadota bacterium | reverse complement strand
CAAAGCCAGACAGAAAAAGAAACAGCAAAGACCCGCCAAACAAGCAGTGCAAAAGCCGCGAGTGCAGCAGCCGCGGAAAAAAAGACTGCGGCAAAGGGCGCCAAAGCACCAGAGGGCTTGAAGACTAAATTTGTCAAAGTGAAACAATCGCTGGAAGAAGAAGTCAAAAGTTTTACCAGCAAAGCCGCCGAATCGATGGGATTAAAGGCCGACGCGGAACATCCAAGACAAATTGAAGTAGTCATTGATGCATGGGAATCACTGCGCGGCATAAGAAAAGAAATTGATGTCAGCATGTCGAACAGGCCGAGAATCGTCCGGGTAAAATTCCCACCCGGCATCGCTCATGGCGCAGTGCTTCGCGTCAAGTGTCCGGCCGTTGCGGGTTATGAGGCCGAACGCGTCGATGTGCGGGTGCTGATCGGGCCGCATCAGTTTATTGAGCGAACGGGACTGGACGTGCTCGTCCGGATTCCGATTACCGTGGGTGAAGCCGTGCTCGGCACCGAGCTGAATGTGCCGACGCTGCACGGCTCAATGGCAGTGAAAATTCCTTCAGGCTGGACCTGCGAGAAAGATATACGCATTAAAGGGCAGGGAGTCGAACACCCCGTTTCAAAAAAATGCGGCGACTTTTTTGTCCGGACTTACATTGTTATTCCGGCAAAGCTAACCCGGCCAGCAGTCGAAGCAGCTCAAATCATCGATAGCTGCTACCGCGAAGACGTTCGCGCGGCAATTCCGCGTTCACTGACATAACGCACAGCTATTGCGGCTCTGCCGGCTGGTCTCCCGTCTCGGGTGTTTCCACTTGAGGCTCCGGTGCGCGCTCAAGCAGCTCCTCCGTATTGAGCACCTTGACCGGCTCTTGCGGGGGTGTGCGTTTAATGGCGGGCTTAGCCGGACGTCCGTCGGACGGCTCAGCCTTTTGTCCCACTGTCTTTCCCTTCATTATCCGCTCACGGAAAATCGGCTCTTCGTAGTCCTCTGGTGACACTTTTCCAGCCGGCGCAGGCGGCGGCCCGACAGAGACCCCCGAATCGAACTCAAGCTGGGACAAACTGCGCCGTGGCTTTTTTGGCGAACTCTGCGCCCAAACCAACGTTGACGAGCAATATGCAAAAGTCAGAAAAAAAACAATAAACGCCGGATACTTGTTCATCGGTTCGTCAGTCTCCCTCGGACGGTTACTTTTACTTTATACAGTACTTTAGATGCCGTTAAGCAAGCCTGAGAAGACATGAGAAATCTGTGTCTGAAGTTGAAAAAATAATAATGTTACCGTATTATACCTCTCGTTACTAGGAAATTGTCGATTGGTTCTTTTAGTCGTGAAAGGATGGGTAACGAAATGGAATTGCCGTGCGTCAATTGTCGCGGCTTTGTGCAAGGATTGTGCAAGACCTTGCCCGAGATGCTGCGCTATGTCCTTTCGGACACCGTACGCCAGCACCCTTACTGGAAGGAGTTTCTTCCTTTCAAGGTCCGAAACTACGGCACACCTCCTTCACCCGGATATATTTTCCGCGTTGATGGAATTTGCGGGCAAGATGGCTGGTTTCAGTTTTCGGAACTTGATTTCAGCCCGCCCGGATTGGGACAGATAGCCATGACCTTGCCGAGTGATCGTATGCGCGAGGGCATGCTGAACCAGATCGGAGAATTTGTGCATTCTCTCGGATTCAAACGGCTGTTGATCGGCACAGGCTCGAAAACGACGGTCTCCAGCGAGAATAGCCTTCTTGCGCAGGCCTTGCAGCAAAATGGATTGGCCGCTGAAGCAGTGAATATAGATCGGCTTCGCGTGCTTCATTCAGATTGCGTGGTGTTCCGGTTGTTTTACCGGAGCGAGATCTCGCGAGAGCCACCTGACGGAAGCTTCATGACATCCGAACCGGTCCTTGAATCAAAAGGGATTTTTGCCCTGGTTCACGATCCGCAAATGCGCAGCGTCATGAATAATCTGCTCGGAACGCCGCAAGCTGATTACCTGCGCCGTACGATGCCGGAGTCTTATCCGCTAACGTCTTTGCAGTCCAACCTGCCCGATTGGTTTCTGGAAATGGTTACCCAGAAACACTTCGCAGACTGGCTGGTGAAGGCAACGGAAGTTGAAACGGATTTCTCCTGGGGGGCGCGCGGAGTTGCACTCGGCTGCATGGTCAAAGGCACAACCAAACGGCGCAGGATGTTCTTGTTCGGCATCCCGCCCACGACCAGCAAGAACTTCGGTCTCCAACCGATCCTCCAGCGCTTCTGTCAATCACAGGATTTCCGCTGGCTCTGGAACGGCGCAGCAGATGGCACTTTTCCAATGGTCGATGCCCAACGCTTCGGCCGGACGCAAGATAGGACTATTGTAACTGCACCGGCCAGCAGGGCGGTCACCGCAAAAATAGGGTTGTACTTTCTGCTTAATGCCAAATCCGGCGAGATCATCACGCCGGAGTTCGGCCTGGCAACTCTTCGCCAATCGCCGCTCTGCCATGGCGCAACAGATGCCATGAAAGTGCCCTTCCAGATCGTCTAACACGGTTTAACTCTTGCTGCCCGCAGTCATTCGCGGGCAGCTTTTCTTTACTTCTTTTCCGGTGCACAAGCCCCATGCGCGAGAACTCCGGCGAGTCTCTCAAATACTAACTCCGCCGTAGCAACTGAACAATCCGCTTCGCCAGAGCAAGCGGCACTCTGCACCTGCGGCTTATTTCTTCCGGCTCCGCCCGGCGGATTCCGTCTATGCTCTTAAACTCCCGAAGCAGCGTCATCCGGCGCACAGGCCCGAGTCCGGGGATAGAATCAAGGGCCGAGCGGAAAACCTTTTTTGCCCGCACACTGCGATGAAACGAAACAGCAAACCGGTGCGCCTCGTTGCGGATGCGCTCAAGGAGCTGCAGCACTTCACTGTCCGGCCTGAGCACAACAGGCAGCGCCCGGCCCTCGACAAATATCCGCTCCGGTTTCTTTCCCAAAATCACCGCCGCCTCGGGCGAGGCCGGACGGATTTTGCGCATCGTCCGCTTCTTGGCCAAGCCAATCATCACCGGGCCGTCCAAACCCAGTTCGCGGCGCACGCCCAGCGCCTGAGCAAGCTGCGCCGGACCACCATCAACAACGAGCAGATCCGCAAGTGTGTTCTCTTCAGCACTTCGCGACAAATGTCTGGTCAGAATCTCGCGCATCGATGCAAAATCATCGGGCTTGCCTTCCTGCGAAAGATGGAAGTGCCGGTAGCGCGCCTTATCCGGCTTGGCATCGGCAAATGCCACCACGGAGCCGACAGTCGCCGCACCCTGGAAGTGGGAGATATCAACGCATTCCATCGTGCGCGGCATTTGGGCAAGTCTAAACTCTTTTTGCAGCGCCCCGAGCACCCGCGCTGACTTATCCAGCGCACTGAAGCGCGCTTCGAAGTTCTCCTTGGCGTTTCTCTGCGCAAGCCCCACAAGCCGGGCCTTATCTCCACGCTGCGGCACGGCAATAGTCACTTTCTCTCCGGCCCGCTCGGTCAAGATATCCTCGCGAACCTTGCTGTCTTCAAGCGCAAAAGGCAGCAGAATAAGTTCCGGTTGAGCTCCTTGTTTGCTGTAAAACTGGCTGAGCAGGCTGCCCAGTATGTCTTGGTTATCCCCTTCCGCATCAGGAAATCCGAATGTTTTAGCTTCAAACAGCCGGCCCTGGCGCACCATGAGCACGCACAACTCAACTTTGTCCCCCTCTCGGTAGAGACCCCAGGCGTCGCTTGCTCCAAAGTTGAACTGGCGCTGGGTCTTGTCATGCTCGATCTGGCGCAGCACCTGCAGCCGGTCGCGAATTACGGCCGCGTCCTCAAAACGAAGCTCCGCACTGGCCCGCTCCATATCTGCCGCGAGTTCCTTCGCCACATCCCCGGTCCGGCCCCGGAGAATGCTCACCGCCTGTTCAATCCACGCCAAGTACTGCACACGATCAACATCCAGGCAGCAGGGGCCGGCGCAGCGCTTGATTTGATGCTCCAAACAGGGCCGCACCCGGTTATGCAGCATGTGGTCGGTGCAGGTGCGAAGGGGCACCGTGCGCTTGATCACCTCGAGCAGCGTGCGCAGCTCATAGCTGAAAGCGTAAGGACCGAAATACCGCGCACCGTCTTCTCTCGCGGCGCGCACGAGCTCAAGCCGCGGCCAGTCCTGATTCAAGTCGAGGCGTACCAGCAAATACGCTTTGTCATCCTTCAAACGCACATTGTAGTGCGGCTTATACTTCTTAATCAGGTCGCTTTCCAGCAGAATCGCCTGGCGTTCATCCTGCGTCACCAGGGTCTCCACACTCTGCACTTGCGCAAGCAAATAGGGAATGCTCTGCCGGCTGTCCCCTTTGCTGAAGTAGCTCCGGATGCGCGCTTTGAGATTCTTTGCCTTGCCCACATAGAGCACACTGCCGCGCTTGTCTTTCATCAGATAGACACCGGGCAATTTGGGCAGCGCCCGAAGGCGCTCCGATGAAACAACAACTGGCAGCTTCCGCGGGCTCATCACATTTCACAGGCTCAGCATGTACTTTTCAAGCGCAGCAATTTGATCGCGCACCACTGCCGCTTTTTCAAATTCATAGGCTTTGGCCAGCTCCAACATCTCACGGCGAAGCGTCAGGACCAATTCGCGGCATTGCTTCAGATCCCGCGGCGGCTCAACCACCCCCCGCGCCAGTTCTTCCGGGAGAACAGATAACAGCTCCGGCTCAAGCGGCGGCGCGAGCACCGCCTCCGGCGCACGCTTCACACTTTGCGGCACAATCCCGTGCTCTTTATTGTATGCCGCTTGCCGCTTCCTTCTGCGTTCGGTCTCGCGTACCGCCGCCGCGATTGAGGCCGTTACTGTATCGGCGTATAAAATTACCCGGCCGTTGATGTGGCGCGCCGCACGCCCGATTGTTTGAATCAGACTGGTTTCCGAGCGTAAAAACCCCTCCTTGTCCGCATCCATTACGCCGACCAGGCTTACCTCAGGAAGATCCAGCCCCTCACGCAGCAAATTGATGCCGACAAGCAGGTCAAACTCCCCTTCACGAAGCCCCCGGATCAAGTCAACGCGATCCAAGGTGTGAATCTCCGAATGGAGATACCTCACGCGCACACCCGTCTCCCGGTAATACTCGCTAAGATCCTCCGCCATGCGCTTGGTCAGGGTGGTGACGAGCACACGCTCACCTCGCTCTACCGTGCTATTCACTTCGGCGAGAAAATCATCCACTTGATCGCGCGCCGGACGCACAACGACTTCCGGGTCGAGTAGCCCTGTCGGACGAATGATCTGCTCGACGACAAGCCCGCCGGAGTCTTTCAGTTCGAACTCTGACGGCGTCGCTGACACGTAGACTATCTGCGGCACCTTGACGGTGAATTCGTCGAAACGCAGCGGGCGGTTATCGAGCGCCGAGGGAAGCCGGAAACCGTAGTCGACAAGCGTCTGCTTGCGTGAACGATCCCCCCGGTACATACCAACAAGCTGCGGCACGGTAACATGGCTCTCGTCAAGGAAAACAAGAAAATCTTGCGGAAAGTAGTCAATCAGCGTCGGCGGCGGCTCGCCCGGTGCGCGGCCCGTAAGATGCCGTGAATAATTCTCGATTCCCGGGCAAAAGCCCATCTCTTCGAGCAGCTCTAAATCGTAGAGCGTGCGCTGCTCCAGGCGGTGTGCTTCCAGAATCTTGCCCGCTCGCTCCAGTTCCTTAAGCCGCTCTGTCAGCTCATCGCGGATTGTGCCAACTGCGCGCTGCAACGCCCCCTCGCCTGTGACAAAGTGACTTGCTGGATAGATGCATGCGCGATCCAGCCGCCGCAGTGTCTTTCCGGTAAGCCGATCGATCTCGCTCAGCTCTTCAATCTCATCGCCGAAAAATTCAATGCGGATACTGCGCTCGCTTTCCGACGCCGGGCATACCTCGACGACATCCCCCCGCACACGAAATGTTCCAGTGACAAAATCAATGTCGTTGCGGTCATACTGGAGCAAAACCAGTTTTTTCATCACAGCGTTTCGCGATACTTTGTCGCCGCGCTCGAGGTAGACCATGAGATCGAAATAGTTCTGGGGATCGCCTAGCCCATAGATGCAGCTTACGCTGGCAACAACAATAGTATCACGGCGCTCAAGCAGCGCCTTCGTCGCGGCATGGCGCAGCTTGTCAATTTCGTCGTTAATTGACGCATCCTTCTCGATATAAGTGTCCGTAGCCGGCATATATGCTTCCGGCTGATAGTAATCGTAGTAGCTGACAAAATAGCGCACGGCATTATTGGGGAATAGTTCACTGAATTCCGAGTAAAGCTGGGCAGCCAGGGTTTTATTGTGCGCAAGCACCAGCGCCGGCCTGTTGAGCCGGGCAATAACGTTGGCCATCGTAAACGTTTTGCCCGAACCGGTAACACCGAGCAGTACGGCGCGGGATTTCCCCTCACCCAGCGCCTGCGCCAGCCGATCGATAGCCGGCTGCTGGTCGCCCTTCGGTGCGTAAGCGCTCTGGAGCGCAAAGCAGACGCTCTCATCCAGCAAACGGAATTGTTTTACGATTTCGGCGGCCACAATCCGATCATGACACAAGGCGAAGCGCGCTGTCGAGCTTCTCCAGCAGCACATCGCGCCTAATCAGCGGCACAAGAATTTTCAGTTCAGGGCCGGAAAGTCTCCCGGTTAATGCCGCGCGCAAATACTGCGCGATTGTTTTGCTTTCGAGCTGTATATCTTTTTTCACCATCTTCAATATTCTCTGAAACTGTGTCCTGCTTAAGGAATCGCAATCCTCTTCCAACGGCATTTCCCGCACCGCTTGCGCAAAACGGCGCACAACACGGGCGAACACCTCGTGTTTTTTCTCTGCCGCAATAATCTCATTAGCTGCGGATGAAAACTCAGGAGCTATCGAACATATATCCTGCCCCACAGCCTGAAATTCATCGAGCTGGGAAACTTCACCGCGCAGGGCATCCACTGTATTCAGCCAAAAGCTCTCCCCTCTCTCCTGAACAAGCGGCAGATATTCCCCCAGATGCTCAGCAGCTCTTTGGGCAGCTTCCTCCAAGGAAAGATTCTTTAACCACCAACGGTTAAGAAAACGAAGTCGCGCCGGCTCAAATTGCGCCGACGCCGGGCTCACCCGTTCAAGAGAGAAAACCTCTACGGCTTCGGCAAGCGATAAATGCTCCCTCCCTTGCGGGTCGGACCAGCCCAATAGCATCAGATAATTTAAAAGCGCCTGTGGCAGAAAACCCGCACGGCGAAAATCGGATATGCTGCTTAGCCCGTTGCCCGCACGCTTGGAGAGCTTCGCGCCTTCTTCATCTAAGATAAGGGGCAGATGCGCAAAACGGGGCGCGCACCCGCCAAGTGCTTCAAAGAGCACTACTTGCTTTGCGCTGTTGGTCAAATGGTCTTGGCCGCGAATGATATGAGTAATGTCCATCGTTAGATCATCGTACACCGACGCCAAATGGTATGTTGGACGCCCATCCGCACGAACTAAGACCGGCTCCGGGCCTAACCCCTGCGGCTGGAACCGGCAGATGCCGCAGACAATGTCATCAACAACAATTTCATGCGCTGGATAACGCAGCCGCACAACGCCATGATGGTCAGCATACGCTGCACCGGAGGCGACAAGCCTGGCCGCAGCTTCCTGGTGCTGCCGTATACGTTCACTCTGGCGGCAAAAAACTGCGGGGCCGGACGCGCAAGACCGGCCCGGGCCTTCGTCCCATTCCAGGCCCAGCCAAGTCAATGATTCCAGGATTTCCGCTTCGTAATCCCGATGCGAACGTTCGGCGTCGGTGTCATCAATGCGCAGAATGAATAGCCCGCCTTCTTTTTTTGCAAAAAGGTAATTAAACAGCGCAGTACGTGCGCCGCCGATATGAAGCGGCCCTGTAGGACTTGGTGCAAATCTTACGCGAAGCACATCTCGTCTTGCCTGCACCAGGTTACTTATCCTCGCCAAGTTCGGAAATCAAAAACGGCCCGCGGCTGCCCCACTTCTTGCGCATTTCAGCGAACACGCCAGGATCGACCGGTTCGGTTTTATTCAACCAGGACGTCCGGACATAAGTCGCAATTGCGCTCAGCTTCTCGTCGCTAAGCACCGGCCCCAAACCCACCATCGCCCCATTATAAAGCACCCCGTTGACATGCACCGGGCCAATTAAACCGTAGAGCATGATCGACGCCAAACGCTCGACATTGGCGCCCACAACGTAGCTGCTGGCAGCAAGCGGAGGAAATACGGGGGGGATCCCTTGTCCATTCACCTGATGACACGCAGCGCAGTTCTTCACATACAGCTCTTGCGCATTAAGAACCGCCTTGACCGCTGCGCTCGGCGCAGCGTACACAACATGCGCGCTCTGCGCTGCCGCCGCCGCATCAGCGCTCACTGAAGACACAGGTGCAGGGGAGCCGCTTTGCGGAGCACCGATTTGGCGTGGTTTGCGTTCGCACGCCGCACAAACAACCACGACCAACAATATCGCCGCAGCAACTATCCGTATTCTCAGTTTCATCGAAAGAACCCCGCTTTCCTCTATCGCCCAGCGATTTTTTGCGCTCTGACTATAGCTAATTCGAAATAATCAAACACAGGCAAAACTACCAGTTGCGCCCAACTTAGGCATTATTTTACTGCCTTATTTGCCGCCAGCGTTCCCAAATGCCAGCTTTTTTACTTCGTGCTTGACCAAAACTTCCTTATCAACTAAGAATTGCCTGCTTTTTTGCGTGTCCCCATCGTCTAGCCCGGCCTAGGACACCGCCCTTTCACGGCGGCGACGGGGGTTCAAATCCCCCTGGGGACGCTCTGCGGACTCTAGACTTGTCGTCCGGCCGTTTACGAACAACAGCAGGCTGTTCGCCTCGGGAGCAGTCTAAAGAAATCCTAACAGCATTTATTTATATGGAAAGACTCTTTGCACTCGCGATAACAGCGGCATTGCTTGCTGCCCCAGTTCCCGCCTTGGGACAAAACAAGAAACCTTTCGGCTGGGTGGAAAAAGTCAAAGTAATGCCGGAAGACTTGGTCATCCAGGCAAAGCTCGATACTGGCGCTGAACACTCCTCATTGCATGCGGGCAACCTTACTGAGTTTACCAAAAATGGTGCCTCGTGGATTAAGTTCGACCTGACCAACCGTTACGGTAAAACCGTAACGATCGAAAGGCAGATCCGGCGCATGGCCCGCGTGAAAAGAGAAAACAACAAATTCGTCACCAGACCCGTGGTCAGCGTTGGCATTTGTCTCGGCGAAGAATATATGGAAGTAGAGGTCAACCTGCGCGACCGCACGGGATTCGAGTATCCGATGCTGATTGGCCGGAGCTTTCTTGCGGGAAATGTCGTGGTTGATCCGGCAATAATGTTTACTGAGGAACCGAGCTGTAAATCAAAGCCGATCAAGTGAACAGAAAACTGCACCTTGCACTGCTCTTCCTGCTGCTCTGTGCAGCCGGGCTCAGCTCTGCGCTCTATAAGGCGCTTGTCCTGAGTTTTCCGCTGCTCCCGGAAGCAACAGCATCTCTTTGGCAAGTCGAGGCCAGCATCTCCTTTAACAGCTTGGATATACCGGCCAAACTTTCATTATTTCTCCCGCGAAGCAGTAAAGCCGTGGCCGTCGTAGATGAGAGTTTCATTTCTCATGGCTACGGCCTGACCATGAAACAGACTAAGCTCAATCGCACTGCCATTTGGTCCATCCGGCGCAGCGCAGGCCGCCAGCAGCTTTTTTATCGGGCATTAATTCGCCCCGTGGAAGGACAAGCACCCAAACTCCCGCCGCCGCCCAAGGAGGCGAAGCCGGAATTTGCGGGCGCCGAGCTTGCCGCAGCACAGGCGGTGATCGCGGATCTGCGCGAGCATTCCGCCGATACGGAGACGTTGACGAACTCTCTCCTGCAAAAAGTAAACGACCGCGAGCTGGACGATAACTTGCGGCTAATCGTCGGAAAAAAACCGGACCGCTTTAAGCGCATTGTCGCAGCATCGCGGATTTTGAACACAGCCGGTATTCCCGCCCGGGCCGTGCATGGCATCCGCTTGATGCAACAGACAAAAGAGGCTGAGCTGGAGCACTGGCTTGAAGTACATGATCCAGCGAGCGATTCGTGGCTGCCTTTCGGGCGCGATATTGAGGAGGGCCAAGCGGAAGAAACATATCTTATCTGGTGGCGCGGCAGTGCCCCCTTAGCTGATCTCGAGGGCGGGAGCCGCCTGCGCGTCAAGATTGCGCTCACCCCAAGCCAGGAGGAGGCGATCGACTCGGCGATGGCCCGCGCCCAGTTGACCGGCCGCTCATTTTACGAATACTCACTTTTTAGTCTGCCGATCAGCACACAGACGGTTTACCGGATTATTCTGCTTGTCCCCATCGGCGCACTGCTGGTTGTTGTGTTGCGCAATATAATCGGCATCCAAACTTTCGGCACATTCATGCCTGTGCTTATCGCGCTTGCCTTTCGCGAAACAGAACTTCTGCTGGGTTTGGTCTTTTTTACTGGTATTATTGTGGCAGGTCTGGCTATCCGCTTTTATCTGGAACACTTGAAGCTGCTGCTCGTTCCCCGGCTGGCCGCGATTGTCGTCATCGTTGTCTTGTTGATGGCAGCGCTGAGTGTCATCACACACAAACTCGGCATCGAGCGCGGCCTGTCCATCTCGCTTTTCCCGATGATCATCATGACGATGACCATTGAGCGCATGTCTCTCGTCTGGGAGGAAAACGGTCCTTTCGCCGCCATCGCGCAAGGTCTGGGCAGCTTGCTCGCCGCTGCCGCAATTTACTTGATTATCACCAATCACTACGTGGAACATCTTGTCTTCGTTTTCCCCGAGACGCTGCTTGTTGTACTCGCCTTTATCCTCTTGCTCGGACGCTACTGCGGGTACCGCTTGTTTGAGCTTTTCCGCTTCGCAAGTCTTGCCCGGGATTAGATTATGTTGATTCGCCGCTGGAAAGCACTGCGCAAAAAGGGAATACTTGGCATCAACCGGCGCAATGCGGAATTCACCCTGCGCTACAACTCCCGGCGGCAGTATCCGAAAGTGGATGACAAGCTGCTCACCAAGCAGCTCGCCGCAGACTGCGCCATCCCGGTACCCCAGCTTTACGGCGTAATCCGCATGGCCGGGCAGGTTCGCAGGATTCACCAAATGCTTAGTAATTACGAGGATTTTGTGATTAAACCAGCCCGAGGATCCGGCGGCGAAGGGATCATGGTCATTTCCGGGCGCACCCAAGGATTGTACCGCCGCTCGGACGGACGCTTGCTTGAACCCGAAGAGATCGAGCACCATGTGCGCAATATCTTAAGCGGTATGTACAGCCTTGGCGCCCGGCCCGACAAAGTTTTGCTGGAATACCGGGTGCAGTTCAACCCCGTGTTCGAGCCAATCAGTTATCAAGGAGTACCCGACATTAGAATTATCGTGTTCTTCGGCATCCCCGTGATGAGCATGATTCGCTTGCCGACCCAAATGTCCAGCGGCAAAGCAAACCTGCACCTCGGCGCAGTGGGTGCTGGAATTGATATCGCAACCGGGACAACTTTAGATGGTGTATGGCGCAACCGCGCAGTCATCCACCACCCCGACACGGGCAACCCCATTCGGGGACTGCCCATTCCCGAGTGGCCTTCGCTGCTGGAGCTTGCCGGACGCTGCTACGAATTAACCGGCATAATTTATCAAGGTGTGGACATCGTTCTGGACCAGAAACTGGGACCACTCCTTTTGGAAATAAACGCCCGCCCTGGACTAAATATCCAAATCGCGAACAACGCCGGACTTCTTCCGCGGCTGCGGCTAATCGAAGAAAAACACGATGAATTGCACGATATCAAGAATCGTCTTGCTTTTGCCGTGCAGCACTTTGGCACGACCTTTTAAACTGGCCCGGTTTCGCTCTCTTCCTTCTTCGGCGGTTTGGTGAATCGGCGCACGATACGACCTCGAGATAGATCATAAGGAGATACTTCAATCAGCACATGGTCGCCAGGAAGAACGCGGATATAGTGCTTACGCAGCCTTCCAGCGAGATAAGCAAGAATCTCATGGCCATTTTCCAATTCCACGCGAAAGGATGTGTTAGGGAAGCATTCCTTCACCACCCCGTTTAATTCTAGATGATCATCTTTTCCCATACACCAGGCTGCTTCACCTATCCAAAGTTGATTACCCCGAAAACTACCCCGCTTTCACTATCTGTATTGTATGAATCTGTCAACTTGTCTTGAACTCAGATTCGATGCCTGCTTCCGGTCCCGGTCAATGAATACCTTGCGCGATACCCGACATATGCGCTCAAAAACCCCAAACCTTGGGCAGCCACGCGTTGCATCCGGATGACTTTTTGCTTGTACGAACGGCAGGATTCTGAGACAGTAATTTCAGGCGTTAATTACCTCAACTGGCTGCTGGAGACCCGATGATGAGAAAGATTGCTGTTCCGATCCTCGCCTTCTTGCTGCAATGCGGATTTTCTCTCTCCTCTGCTTCCGCTCAGGTTTTTGACGAGGTGTACTACACCAAAGAGAGCAGCTTCGCCCTTCACGGCGTTCTTGCGTTTAAAAGCGATTACATGTTTCGTGGGCAGAACCTCTATAACGGAGCATCGTTCCAACCAAGTATCAGGCCCAAACTAAATACGGGCATCGGTTCGTTCTACGCCGATGTCGCCGGTAAAGTCGCCGCCGATCAAGGCGACACTAAAAGTCCGGAGGGCGGCAGTTTTGATGCTGCCGATGCAAACGGCGACACGGTACGCACTGGTGCAGTTATTCCCGCTTTTGACGAAGTGGATGTTGATGCAGGCTATGAGGCCGACCTTGATTTGCTGAGTGTCGTGCTGGGCCACCGCTGGTATAGCTACAGCGTGCATGACGATTCTCCGCTGTTCGGACGGCGCACGGCGCGTCTTGAGAATACCAACGAGTTCCATACCCTGTTGGACTTCAATATCCCCCTTCATCCGCACGCTCTGCTGGCTTATGACTACGATCAAAACAAAGGCCTGTATTACGAAACCGGGCTGCGCCATTCGATACCCATGACCTACGGCAACAAAGATAACGCGGTAATTCCTTTTGTGAAGCTGGGCTTGACTGCCGGTCTAGATGATGATCAGCGCCCACTTTATGACAAAAGCGGTTTGGCCTTTGTTGATGCGGGTGTACGCGGTATATTCTATATCTATCCCAAGGTCTCACTTCAGCCTGAAATCCATTACAGCGAAGGAGTCGACGACTTCACTGATTCGGAATTTCTCTTTGGTATGAGCCTGGTCGGGGATATGGATTTTTAGAAAAGCTGCCTTTTATTCCTCATCGGCAATTTCCATATCTTCGTCTTCGGCACCATCACCTTGGAAGTCATCATCACGCTCCCGCCGGTAAGAACTGCCGCCACGGCTGCGCTGAGGGCGCTGCCGCTTGCGCCCGCCGGATTGAGGACGGCCTCCCGGACCTTTACGGTCCCGGGATGACGAAGCACTTCGATAACTGTCGCTTCCGCGCCGGGACCGATCTGAACGCCGCGAATCACCGTTGCCATTGTTATCTGAACGCGAGCGGCCCTCGCCGCGGCCAGAACTGCCGTTAAGCGTGTGCGCTGTCAACGGAACATATCCCGGAGGGAGTCGATTGTCAGTCATAAATACCCTTTATCAATACAATATGCCTTACTCTGACTTATCGGATGTGTTTTCTTATCAACTATACGGCCGGTCAAAACGCGCCGATGCCGCGGAACTTCTTATAACGAAGTTCCAACAGATCTTCGAGCCCGATCAACCGGAGTTCGGACAAATGCTTGGCAATTGTCTGTGCCAGCAGTTCCGCAGCGCGTCCGTGATCGCGATGCGCACCGCCGCGCGGTTCTTTTACCACCTCATCGACGATTCCGGTCTTAGCCAGCGCCTGCGCCGTGAGTTTCAATGACTCAGCAGCCTGGGCGGCATATTCGCTAATGTTCTCGGTCTCTGTTTTTCCCCACAATATGGAGGCGCAACCCTCCGGGGTAATGACGGAATACGTCGAGTTCTCTAACATTAATAATCGGTCGCAAACGCCCAAAGCTAAAGCTCCGCCGCTTCCGCCCTCGCCAATAACAACTGAAATAATTCGTGTGCGCAAGCCTGCTAAAACAAACAAGTTTCGTGCAATCGCTTCAGCCTGGCCCCGGGCTTCCGCCTCAACTCCCGGATAAGCGCCCTGTGTATCAATGAACAACAGCAACGGAAGCTCGAACTTTTCCGCAAGCTTAAAAAGCCGTTGTCCCTTGCGGCTCCCCTCTGGGAGCGACATACCGAAGTTGCGTTTAATACGTTCCTGCGTAGTACGCCCCCGTTGATGTCCGACAATCACCACGGGCTGGCCCTCGAACCGTCCGATACCGCCGACAATTGCCGGATCGTCCGCGTAAAGGCGATCCCCCTTAAGTTCGATGAAATCGCTGATCATCCTTCCGATGTAATCAAGCGTAAACGGCCGCTCAAAATGCCGGGACAGCCGCACACGCTGGTACGCGTCGAGATTATCATAGACTTCCGCCCGAACCTTCTCCAGCCGTTTCTCCAGCCGCTCGATCTCTCCCATCCAAGACAAGTCACCGCTCTCAACAAGCGCACGAACCCGCCCCAGCTCTTCCTCAATTTCAACGACCGGCCGTTCGAAATCTAGAAACTGACCAAAGTCAACCATCAGGCGATCCTCACCGGAACTCGAAATTTATCATGCCATGCATTCAATACTGATCTGCTCAAGCGGCATAACCGCCACACCGCCTGAGTCAAAAACTGACTCGTGATTGAGAAAGCTCCTGATGACTCCAAGCAAATAACCGGAAATCTCTCCTTGATGCGGTTTGTGCGCGACACCCCCCTCACCCATCTTCGATCGATCGAGGATCTTCCAGCCCGCTGTTGCCGGCTGATTGCGCCACCACGTCATTTGCCGCTTTGCAAAGCGGCGTGTATCGCGCTTGAGCAGGTGAACCATCTGCGGATAGTCAATAAGGCCATCCAGAAAAAGGCTCACATGCCGATAACCAATAGCACCAAATGGATGGCTGTTCAAGGGATACTCCTGACGCAGCTTTTCTACTTCCTCAACAAGACCACTTGACAACATTTGCTCAATGCGTTGATCAATTGTGCGGTAAAGCGCTGCACGTTCCGGAAGCAAAACAATGACAAGTGCCCGGTATTTCTCCGAGCCGAAACGGTGTGCTGCTTGATGCCGGCGTATACTCTCTCCCGTAGACAACCGCACGAGAATCGCCCGCCGGATACGAAATATGTCTGCCGGATGAAGGGTCGCGGCGCATTCAGCGTCAATCTCCGTCAACCACTCATATAGCCCCGGGTCCAAAACCCCGGCTCTGTTCAGCGCCTCTTCGCGTGCAGCGAGTTCTTTTCGCGCATCCTCCGAAATGTCGCTAATTGGAACAAGCCCGGAAATTAGCGCGCGAATATAGAAACCCGTTCCTCCTACAATTAATGGAAGGTGCTGCCGTTGACAGACTTCAGCAATCGTCCGTTCAGCCGCCCGGCTGAACGCAGCAGCATCGAATCTCTCGCGTGGGTCAACGCAAGAATAAAGGTGGTGCGGAACAAGCGCAAAATCAGCAGGTCCGGGTTTTGATGCGCCGATGTCGAACCCCCGGTAAATCTGCACCGAGTCAGCGTTAATTATTTCACCGCCAAGACCGTGCGCAAGCTCAAGACCAAGACGTGATTTGCCGCACGCAGTCGGCCCCGTGAGCACCACTATATTCGTATGCTGCGTACCCATCCCTCACCGCTTGCGATTTATTCCCGTCCGAACATCTGTGCGAGCTCCCCGCGTCTGACAAACACCGCAACAGGGCGTCCGTGCGGGCAGAACGCCCCGGCTTCGGCCTCTTCCAGCGCTTCCAGCAGCGCGTAAACTTCTTGCGGTGTAAGCGAATCCCCTGAACGCACGGCTGTGTGGCAAGCCATTCGCGCCAACACTGCATCAATTTCTTTCGTCAAGTGCTGTTGCCAGTCACGTCCTTCCGCCAACGAGAAAATATCGGCTAAAAGCCGCAGCGGAGAGACACCGGACAACACGGCGGGCACGGAACGAACGACGATGCAGTCCTCGCCAAACGACTCGCACTCGAGACCCATCCGGCAGAGGAGCGGTTGAAGCACCGCCAGATGCGCCACCTGATCCGGAGCCAACACCATAGTTTCCGGCAAAAGAAGGACTTGTGAGTTTATCTCTCCCGCAGCGAACTGCTGTTTGAGCCGGTAAAACACCACACGCTCATGCGCAGCGTGCATATCGACAACAGCAAGCCGCTCCCGCCCCTCCAGCAAAAGATAGAGATTAAACATCTGTCCGATATAACGCATTTGAGATATCGGCTCACCGCCGGTTGTGCTGCCGGATGCCGAACCCTGCTCACCCAGTCCTGCCCCCGGGGAAAAAGCTGTTTGATAGTCCGGCGCAGATAAGCTCACCTGCATCGGCACTGCGCCGAACGACACAACCGGCGCGGAGTGCAGCTTGAGCTGGTAATCATATGACGGCACTGGTCCCAGTGCGGCGCTCTGCTCCGGTGCTTTGGCGCTCAACGCCTGAAGCACACACTGCCGGACTGCCGCAAACACCCGGCCAGGATCACGAAAGCGAACTTCAATCTTTTGCGGATGCACATTCACATCAACATCCGCCACAGCCAGATTGAGCTTTAGAACCCCTTGAGGATAACGTCCGGATTTCAAGAAATTTCCGTATCCATCCCGCACCGCACGCAGCAGCAGCTTATCTCTCACCGAGCGGTTATTCACCAAAAGCCGCAGACGCGAGCTATCGGCAACGCAGTCTACCGGCTGGCTGACGGCGCCAGCTAATTGCAGCAAATTGTCATTAATGCGCAGCTCATCTTCGAAAATCACGGGCTGGCCCTGCCCGAAACGAAGCTGTTTGATCCGTTCCGTAAAAGAAGGAGCGGGTGCATACAAGACAACCTCTTTGCCGTCGGCAACAAGCCGCAGACGCAGCTTGGGATACGCTGCCGCAAAATCCGTGATCAGCATTTTAATCATGCCGGTTTCCGTCGCTTCGGCGCGCAAAAACTTGCGCCGTGCGGGAACATTGATAAAGATGTCCCGCACTTGCACGCGTGTTCCCGCGGACATCGAGCGGGCCGCGACATTGCGCAGATTACCCCCTTCAACCTCAACTTCCGTCCCGCACCCATCAGATTGAGCGGTGGACAATACAAACCGGGAGACAGACGCAATTGACGGCAGTGCCTCTCCGCGAAATCCATGAGTGGAAATACCCAGCAAGTCGTTGACTGACGAAATTTTTGAGGTGCCGAATCGCTGAAGGGCAAGCAATGCATCCTCACGGCTCATCCCACAGCCGTTGTCAATTACTTCGATACTGCTGCGGCCGCCGCCGGCGATGACCACGGTGATTTCATCGGCTCCAGCGTCAATCGCGTTCTCCACCAGCTCCTTGACAACGGAAGCCGGACGCTCGACCACCTCGCCGGCAGCGATCTGGTTTACGACATGGTCATCAAGAATATGTACTCTTGCTGGCATAGCTTATGCGGCACTGCGTATCTTTGCCACTATATTAGTGGTCGAACAGCCGTCAACGAAGGGCAGAGAATGCACCGAACCACCACGGGCTTGCACAATATCTGCACCGACGATTTTACCAACATCCCAGTCGCCGCCCTTGACCAGCAGATCCGGCTGCACCTTGGCAATCAGTTCATATGGAGTCTCTTCGTTAAAAATCACGACATAGTCTACGGCGCGCAATCCTAGGAGTACTTCTGCTCGTTCTTCCTGAGGCACGATCGGCCGTCCCGCACCTTTGAGTTTGGACACCGAGGAGTCACTGTTCAAACCGACAACCAGCAGATCACCAAGAGCACGCGCCTGTGTGAGATAACGCACATGACCACAATGAAGGATGTCAAAACACCCGTTGGTGAACACCACACGCTCTTTCCGCACGCGGCGTTTTGCGATAGCGTCCAAGACATCCTGCTCCGTCGGTATTTGCATATAATTTCCATCGTTAATTGGCGGCTAACTGTATTGAACTAAATTCAGAGAAAGTAGTCTATGGCTGTTAGAATTCATCTTCGCTGGTATTTCAAGCATTTCGTTATTTGTGCATGCGCTGTTGGATGCGCCTTTGTGCTTGGTCTTTTTTTCAAACCCCCTGGGGCGCATAGTCTGAATGACGATGGAGCATCCAGCACGCCCGCGCCGCGCACGGAGAATGAACAGCTCGTCATTGATGCTTACCGCAGAGCAAACAAGACTGTCGTCAACATCAATACCCAAACCACGGCTCTGGATTTTTTTGGCCCCGTCAATCAGGAAGGTTCCGGGTCCGGCGTAATTATTGATGCCGAACGCGGTTTGATTATCACCAATTCGCATGTTGTCGCCGATGCATCTCAAGTCGTTGTAACTCTTGCCGACGGCAAGAGCTACCCAGTCTCCTTAGTGGGCGTTGATCCCTATAACGAAGTTGCTCTACTGCGCTTGCAGCAAGTCCCTGACGGCTTGAGCGCTGCTGAGTTGGGCGACTCCTCAACGTTGGAAGTCGGCCAGCAAGTTCTGGCCATCGGCAATCCGTTTGGTCTTAACCGGACGCTCACAACCGGTATCGTCTCCAATATCGGCAGAACAATTCGCAGCGAAAAAGGAACGCTAATCGAAGATGTGATTCAGACTGACGCGGCAATTAATCCCGGAAACTCCGGCGGCCCGCTGCTCGACACCGCGGGGCGGGTGGTCGGCCTGAATACGGCCATTCTCAGCCCGGTCGGCCAAAGCGCGGGAATCGGTTTCGCGATTCCCGTTAATCAGATTAAGAAGGATATTCCGCAGCTCATGAGGTACGGCCGGGTGCTCCGCCCGAAGATCGGCGTCTATTTTATCGATACCGAACAAGGTCCAGCCCTGCTCTACGTGCAACCCGGCAGTCCTGCGGATAAAGCGGGGCTGCGCGGCGCACGCCGGGAAATCCGTCAGGGAATGTTTGCCACTGTTGTGGTCGACTTATCAAAAGCCGACTTCATCCTTGCCGTCAACGGCGCAAGAACCTCCACCAAAGATCAAGTCGCCAATGCCATCGCCAAAACCGAAAAAGGAGACAATGTAACGCTCATTGTCCGGCGCGGACTCGATCGCGGGGGAAGCAAAGAGGTGGTCGTCAACCCCATTTGGGATTAACGCTCGCTAACGCAGGGGCATCGGCTTGCCCATGTCAATAACATAGCTTCCCGGCTGCTGTTTGACTCGCAAGATATCACTGAGCAGTGCACTGGCTTTACTTGGTCTGACGCGCACCAGCCCGTAGCTGTCCTCGGCCAAGCTTATTCCCGTTGAAAGACTAAGTTCCAAGTCTATGCCGTGCTGCGGTTCAAGCGAAAGATTGTAGGTACCCACCTGGGTTCCTTCGATGCTGAACAGCTCAACGGCAAGCGAGACATGGGAAGTAGAAGTATTAAACACCCGCAGCCAGTTGAGCTGCTCAAAAAACGTGTTGTAGATGCCGGCCACAAGATTGCCTAATCGATGTCGTGATTCGAGTATACTCGCATCCGATATCCGGCCCTGTTCGTCGAAGTAGTACGAACGCGTGTTGCCAATGATTCCTTTGCCCGTCAGCGGGGTCATTATCGCCACCCCCGAATGCCCCTGCGGCAGCACAGCATTGGCAAGCAGATGCGTCTGTGCCCGCGGACCAAGAAAGATAGCCTGATCAAAAACCACGGTCCCGTCATTGTCGATGATTTTTGTTTGAATCGCCTCAGGCTCGGCTGCGGTATTCGCAATCGCTATCCAATTCGTTGACCCGGCGCCAGTCGAAACCACCGCATATTGCACCAGCGCACTGCCGCTTCTGGAGCTTTCTCCCATTGCAAAATTGAAATCAGTCGGCATAACACCAATCGGACTATTCTGACCGTAATGGAATACCTGCGCGATATAACGGCTCTCCGGGTCATCCGGTACGATCTCCAGCAAGCCAACCTGATTCGGTCCAGGGACTGCATGCCCGCCTTCGATATCACGCCGGCCTTGCGGCGGCACCAGAGTTCGCACACTTTCAATCAACACTCCGTCCCGGTCATACTTATTGACAGTAAAGCCCTTAATATGACTTTCATGCGCATTACCAATTTGGACCCAGTGCGGTATGCCGTTGTTTTCGTCGATTTCACTGCGGCTTGGCTGGATCGTATCAAAGAACGCGTAAGTCGTGCCTTTGACACTGCTGGCAAAGGGCAAAAGGATGGCAAAATCCGTATTTAGATTATTACCCCCGGAGGCTTGCGGTTGAAGTTCCAAGCTCGAAGCGGTGTCCGAGAAACGGTATATCGCCGAATGCCCTTCAATTGATCGCGGCGGAGTAAAGTCAATGCGCACCGTGCCGTAAGTATCTTCGCTGTAACCCGGCAACTCGTTGACAATCAGGTCGAACTCTTCAGACGGCGCAAGCGAATAACTTTGCAGGCCCAACAGTCCGCCTTCAATATCCAAAACACGGACCACAATATCGGCTTCTTCATTGCTCTTGTTCACGATAACTACAATATTGGCCTGCTTGAGGAAGCTGTTCCATACCATGTACACTGGACTGCGGATCACCTCACCAACCGGCTGCATGTAGTCCGGCATATTGTCCCCCTCGCTGTCTGGACAGAGATAGCCCTGCGGGCACTCTTCGTCATCAGGGATTCCATCTTCATCGCTGTCTCCCGCGCCGGGGCCATCTGTATCAGCATCGAGGTAATCCGGAATACGATCGCCATCGACATCGATCAAAACTAGCGGATTACTTATTTCACTTTGCGTGGGAACACCATCCCCGTCATCATCGGGATCGTTCACGTCAGTTAAGCCGTCATCATCGGTATCCTGAATATTGTGCTCCAAATAGTCAGGCACGCTATCGCCGTCGGAATCTTGGCACGAGGTATGCGTGGGACACTCGAGTGCCGTGGGTATGCCATCACCATCATCATCTGCATCCAAGTGATTAAGTAAACCGTCGCCATCACTGTCCGGGCACGAGCTTTCCGCTCCAGGGCATTCATTCCCATCGAGGATCCCGTCTCCGTCACTGTCCCGTTGAGCTTCGCTGTCGATAATCGTCCCCGAATAACTGGCCGCTGACGCCGCAATTGCAGGGTCGGAAATAGCGTTAATTGAAACAAGAACTGTTTCGGTATTCTCAAAGAGCACATCATCCAATACGTTAATGGACGTGCTTCCCGAATCCGCCCCATCCGGAATCGCAATTACCACACCGCTGAAATCTACGTAATCAGCACCGGCAGAAGCACTGCCGCCTGCCGGCGCTATCTCAAATGTAATCGGCGCGCCGGTATGATTCGCTTTCCCAATCGTCAGGGTCAAAATGATATTTACCGGCCCTTCCTCGTTCCCATCGGTCATTGCAATTTGCGCAGCAATGCTGCCCACAGCATTATCGTTGTCTATTATATCCGCTGCGGCGGCGGCTGATCCGATAGTCACTGCCGGATCTGAGGAATTGGCTATTTCCGCCACCACAGTCTCATTGTTTTCAAAAAGTGCATCATCCACCACCGGCACAACCAACGAGCCGCTGTTCGCTCCATGAGGGACGCTGATGGCTGCTCCGGAGAAATCTAAATAGTCGGCTCCAGGGACGGCAGAGCCTCCCACGGGGTCAATATCAAACGTTATCGCCGAGCCGGTTCCGTTTACCGCACTAAGTTGAACACTAAACACCATGCTCACGGCCCCTGCCTCAGCACCATCAGCGGTCACGCTCAGATCCGCGCTGATACTTCCGGGCGTATTATCGTTATCGGCGATATTCGCCGTGGCTGTCGGCGTATTTAGTGCAACTGCCGGGTCTGACGGGTTGGATATTGTCGCCTGCAGCGTTTCTGTATTCTCAAAAATCGCATCATCAAACACAGCCACGGTCAGTGTCCCCGTCTGCATCCCATCACCAATGCTGACTACTGACCCCGAGAAATCAAAGTAATCATCGCCCACAGAGGCGCCACCCCCTGTCGGATTAATGGTAAACGTAATCGGGCTCCCCGTATTATTAATCGTATCAATGGTTACGCGATACTGAACGGACACCGGCCCCGTTTCGTCGCCATTACTGGTTACTGTCAGATCCGCATTAATGCTTCCGGGAGTGTTGTCATCATCAAGTATATCGCCGGTTGCATCGGCACCATCGATATATACTGCCGGATCAGTCGGCGCACTGATCACCGCATCCAATGTCTCCGTGTTCTCGAAAAGGACATCATCGATCACTGTCACATTCATTGTGCCGGAAGACGCACCATGCGGCACAGATATCGTTCCGGCGGTAAAATCCACATAATCGCTGCCCAGCGCTGCCGTGCCGCCTGCCGGATCTATGGTAAAACTGATCGGACCATGCGTCTCGTTTACCTTCGAAAGCGTAACCTCATAAACGAGAGCCACCGGCCCCGCTTCCTCTCCCTGCACACTGGCGCTCAAAGAAGCAGCAACGGTAGCAGCTCCGTTGTCATTATCGCTGATGTTTGCCGAAGCCGTTGCCGTGGCAATGACCACCGCCGTATCAGAGGGCGAGCTGATTGTCGCCTCCGCTGTCTCCGTGTTCTCAAACAGCGCATCATCAAACACTGCCACAGTGAGCGTTCCGGTTGTTTCGCCGTCCGGCACGCTGATTGTCGCCCCGCTGATATCCGCGTAATCATCAGCAGGGGAAGCCGTCCCGCCGCTGGGGGTAATATCAAAAGAGATCGCTTGATGAGTGTGGTTTACAACACTCATTGTTACCCGATAAACAATACTCGCTGGGCCTGTTTCACTGCCGTGCGCGTCAACGCTCAGCGCAGCCGTAATCGTACCGGCACCGTTGTCATTATCAAATATTGCACCGCTGGCGGTCGGTGTTCCCAGCCCCACAGCCGGATCTGACGGTGCGGAGATAGTGGCTAAAACGGTTTCATTGTTCTCAAACAGCGCATCATCGATTACGGCAACATCAATCAACGCGCTGCTTGACCCGTGAGGAATAGAGATTGTACCACCGCTAAAGTCAACATAATCGCTTCCCGCAACCGCCGTTCCCCCTGACGGGTCGACACCGAACGTAATTGGCACGTGCGTATTATTGACAGAACTCAATGTGAGCATATAGCGAATACTCACCGGGCCATCTTCATTGCCATTACGGTTAACGCTGAGCACGGCATTGACACTTCCCGCTCCATTGTCATTGTCAATAATGTTAGCATCCGCCGAAGCTGCATTGACTACGATTGCCGGGTCTGACGGGTTGCTGATAATCGCGCCGACCGTCTCGGTATTTTCGAACAAAGCATCGTTGTTCACGACAACTGAGTATGTGCCAGTTTGGGAGCCATCCGGGATGCTGACCGTAGCACCAACGAAATTCGCGTAATCCGCACCGGCGGTGGCAGTACCGCCGTTTGGACTAATATTCAAAGTCAGCGGCGCGTGAGTATTATTCGCCAGCGAAAGAGTGACCGTATAGACGATATCTACTGGCCCCGCTTCGTTGCCGTGCGTCGTTACGCTAAGATCGGCGGTGATGCTCCCCGCTCCGTTATCGTTATCGGTAATGCTTGCCGCAGCCAACGGCGTGGTGACTATTACCGCCGGATCGGATGGGTTACTCAGCGTTGCCTGCACTGTCTCAGTATTCTCGAACAAACCATCATCAACGACGGCAACGCTCAACGTCCCAGTGGTCGCTCCATGAGCAACAGAGATCGTGCTGCTGCTGAAATCCGTATAGTCGCTCCCTGCGGACGCCGTACCGCCGGTGGGATCTATATCAAATATGATGGGCGCATGCGTTTCATTAGATACGGTAAGCGTAACTGTATAGACAATCGCTGCCGGACCGGTTTCGTCGCCGTGCGTCGTCACACTTAGCGACGCTCCAATCGTGCCCGGCGCATTATCGTTGTCTGTAATATTCGCGGTCGCGCTGGCAGTGGTTATGCCGAGTGCCGGATCGGACGGGGCACTGATTGTCGCTTCAGCCGTTTCTGTATTCTCATAAGCCGCATCATCGACAACCGCCACGGACAGTGAGCCGCTTGTCGCACCGTCGGCAACAACAACGCTGCTGGCTCCGAAGTCAGTATAATCGCTGCCTGCCGTAGCGCTTCCGCCGCTTGGATCAATGGCAACAGTGATCGGCCCGTGAGTGTTATTAGCTTTATCCAGGGTCACAGTATAAACGATGGCTACAGGCCCAGTTTCATTGCCGTGCGTTGTTACGCTCAAAGCCGTACCGATCGTTCCGGCAGCGTTGTCATCGTCAAGGATCGTTCCTGTTGCGCTCGCGCCGCCGATGTTGATCGCCGGATCTGATGGCGCCGAGATCGCCGCAATGACCGTTTCGCTGTTCTCGAAAAAAGTATCATCGAGCACAGCAACTGTAAAAGTGCCGCTTGCCGCGCCATCCGGCACCGAAATCGTACCGCCGCTGAAATCAGTATAATCTCCGCCCAGCACCGCCGACCCGCCCCCCGGGTCAATGGTAAATGTGATTGCTCCGTGAGTATTATTCTCCTTGCCCAGCGTCACTGTATATTCTACCGAAACAAGACCATTCTCATCCCCGTTTCGAGTAGCACTCAATGCTGCGTTAATGCTTCCCGCGCCATTATCATCGTCGGCGATATTGGCTGCTGCGGACGCAATCCCAATTGCCACTGCCGGATCGGATGGCGCAGAGATCGTCGCTTGTGCAGTTTCCGTATTCTCGA
>JAKPSH010000041.1 GCA_029555385.1 Pseudomonadota bacterium | reverse complement strand
TTGCACAATCTTTTTGGCGATACAAACGCAGTGCATGTGGAAGCCGCGCCGGACGGCTCTCTCGAACTTACAAGCGTCATCCTCGGTGACTCAGTCGCTCAAGTTCTGCACTATGTGCGCTTTGATAAAGAGTCACTTTGTGAAGGATGGCGCAGTTCTTTGGAACAAGCGGTATCGAACAGCAGCATCACACCCCAGGAATGTGGTGAGATGTTTCGCAAATACTCCCGCGCTTTTGAGGGATATACTTATCTCGGAACCACCGGCCCGGAGTAATAGTAATACTGGTTACTTCTTGTCGCGCTGTTCAATGAGCTTGCGGCACTGCACCGCCAAGGCTTGAGGAACATTTCGCGATTTAGCAAGCAGGCGCAGGTCTTTCTCTTTTAAATACTTGGCCCACTTCAGCGAGATATCAACCGGTGTCTTTGGATTAAAGATTACCGCCTGTTTTATCGCGTAGTTCTTCATCCAGTGCTGGCTGCTCGCGATAGTCCGCACAATTACGTCGTCCAAATCCTTGTTTCGGGCAAATTCATTGACTTCATTCTCGGTAAGACGCGGGTTCTCCAGCACAAACAAGGGAATCATCCGGTTTGCCTCGCGGATCAGTATTGTTCGCGCAGTTTGATTGCCGAAAAGCGCGAGCTTGATCTTCTCGGGAATCCTCATCGCGCGAATCATATTCGCCACATTTGTTGCACTGTTGTGCGCACCGGTCTCCTCGCTGATTAATGTCTGGTCAAGCTTGACGGTGTCAGTTCCGGCCTTAATCTGCTGGATCTCTTCGCGCACAACGGCGTTGTCAGCTCCCTCGCAAGCCTGAGCAAACAAAGCTTCAAGTTTCACGTCACTCATCAGCCCTCTTTAGCCCGCGTGGTTTAGTTCGGCAAGTACTCTTAGGCCTTGCAGCGTTAACTCGGGCCTTATCTCATCAAAGCACCCGCATAGATCAGCCATTACCGGTGCAAACCCCCCGGTAGCCACAATCAGCGGCTCTCCCTCCAGCGCTAAACCAAGCCGCTCGACAAGACCGTCCACCATACTGGCCTGCCCGTAATATATCCCGGAGAGCATCGCCTCTTCCGTGTTTCGCCCGATAAGCGCCTGCGGCTGAGCAATACCGATCTCAGGCAACAGCGCCGTGCGTGCCGATAGCGCGTACGAAGCCGTGCGCAGCCCTGGGGCAATAATTCCGCCACAGAATACGCCGTTCTTGTCAACGACATCCAAAGTTGTCGCTGTACCAAAATCAACAACAATGAACGGCGCACCAAAATAGTGTAAAGCCGCGGCTGCATTGGCAATACGGTCGGCGCCGACTTTCTCCGGCGCTTCGACTCCCAGCCGGATATTCATTCGCAGCGCAGAGGACACAATCACGGGCTCGCGTCCAAGACAACGCCGGGATAGCTCGGCAAATACCGCACCCGCCTCAGGTACTACCGAAGCCATGCAGACCGCCTCAACCTTGCCTAGGCTGCTGCCTGCTGCGCCAAATTTCGCGTTCAGCTCTTCAAAGCAGCTCTGATAAGCGCTTATTCCGCCCGTCTCCATGCGCACTGCGCTGCGCACAGTTTCACCTTCGAACAGACCACAGACCACATTGGAATTGCCGACATCAATTACAAACAGCATCCGCTAATTCGACCTCCCCTGCTCTAAGCGCACAAACATCCCCCGGTTTATCCTCCCACTCAACAAGCAGCTCACCCGCGCTGTTTACGCCGCAAACCACTGCACACCGGCGAAACGAAGCATGCAAATTCTCTCTCACGAAAACACGCTTTCCCTCGAGCACCGAATATACCGCATATTCGGCACTGAAGGCGCCAAAACCCTGGTCAAAGAAAACCGCATTAACCTCAGCAGCCTCAACGGCGAGTTCGGCCAAAACCTCTGCTGGCTCAAACGTCTGGCCCAGAATCTGCCGCATGCTGACACCGGGAACATCTATGGGGAAGTCCGTGTTATTCACATTAATCCCCACCCCGGCGCGAAGCGACGCCAGATTCTCTCCCCGGATGGATGACTCAAGCAGCACTCCAGCAAGTTTGCATCTTGCTCCTTCAATAACACCGGGGGCCCATACGTCGTTTGGCCACTTCAAGCCGCAACACAGGCCAAAGCGCCCGAGCACCCGGCAAATCCCAACCCCGAGCGCCAATGAATACCCAGCCTCGCAGCGACTGCTTTCCGGCGGAAATAGCAAGAAACTCGCATAAACACCGGACGCTGCCGGCGAGTGCCAGCATCGGCCATCACGGCCCCGCCCCGCCTTTTGGCACCGCGCGACAACCAGCGCTTCTTCGGCGCTGGCCCCCCCAGTACCCGCAATGAAACCAAGCCGAATTTCCTCCGGCACATGGTTACGGGTCAACTGCGCAGCGATATTCATCGTTGAGCTTACCTCACTAAAACAGTAACACCGCCAACGGTCGAGCAGCGCTACGGCACGTTTGTCCGGATAGCGCGCTTTGGCCTGTTTTGTGCCAAAAACCCGTTTAAGCGCAGCTTGGTGCTCTGCCGCAGCCGGCAGAGCGCGCACTAAATTATCTTTGGAATGATCACCCATCGCACCTTCTTTTTGTACTCTGCATAGTCCGGGTCGCGGCTCAGATGCCGCTCCTCTGTCCAGGCACGAAGCGCATAAACCACAACCAGCGCCACAATCAGGTAAAAGTTCTTATCACCGATAAAAAAGCTCGACAAAATCCAAAGCGACACCTTGCTGACATAGGCCGGATGCCGCACGTAACGGTAGGGACCGCTGGCCACAATGCCGCGGTTTGTCAGATTTGATGACTTCAGACCAAGCGCAATTGTCGCCCACACGTAAATTGCCCACAGTATGGTAATCACTCCCATGACCACGGCGTGCGCTGTGCCGAACGCGGGACTCCATGTCTCATTAAGCGGGTGATCGAAGAGCTTGAAGGCAAATCCGTTAAACGGCGGATAACACATCAGACAGACGACCCATCCCAGCACTGTCGGTTCTACCGACCGTATCGTGTTCTTAAACTGCGGCAGTTCCGTAAGGTAACCCAGCGCAAAAATCGAAACATCGATCAAAATCAACGCTTCGACAAGAAAGGCATTAATCGTCAAGAAATTCATGCTTAGCGACTGGCGGAGATGTCCCACATGAATGACCTGATTAATCGTCCAACTGCAAAGAAGCGGCAGATAAAATGTCTTCACGCTTAAGCTGAGCAGCGCAAGACGCACAAGCGCGCGCTGCCTCAGCACATCGCCTGTCTGAGTTTGCGGCACCAGCAGCCGCAAAGGGCCCATCGCGTAGAAACGCCGCATCAGCGCCCAATACTTATCTTCTTCCGGATTGGGCCGTACCACAAAATACAGAACAAAAACATTGAGGCAGACCATATAAAAGTAAAGAGGATCCGCCACCCACTGGAAAAAATAATCGTAATCCTTGCCTTGAAAGTAGAACCAGCGCAGCAGCGATTGTCCTGCCGAGCGAAGATAGATAATGGCCCTACTGCTCTCCGGCACGGCGTAAGCCCATGGCTCTACGAGAGCAGAAATTCGATAAAGATGACGGTAACCGAGATAAATCAACGATACAGTAAAAACGGAAAAGCCCCACCGCGCCAGCACAATGTCTCGCAACGGAATCACTCTCCCCGTATTTCGTCTGAGCATGACCAGCGCCAAAGCAAAGCCAGCGCTGCCCAGCAAACAGAGCAAATAGCTGGGGAAGTATGACCTCCGGAACTTAAACTGCACGGTGACCAAGCGCGATGAACATACGCGGCTTGCTTGAACATCGAACTCCGCCGGGGTCTGAACCACATAGAACACGGCATAATTCGAATTAAACTCGGGTCGCGTATTTTCCAGCTCAAAACTGACGAAGCCGGCACCTTGCGCAGCGCGTCTGGCACGGATTTCCAGGGGAAGAATGAGCCTCGCGCGATAACCCTGCGGGTTGGGCAGCGTAACGCTGGTGCGCGCGGCCAGCACAACCGGCTCGAACGAGCATTTCACATCCAGATGCTCAACGCGCCGGTAGTTGAAATATCCGGTATCAAGCACGGAAAGCGGCTTCCCGTCGTTAGTGTAACGAAGAGTGGTCACGAGCGGATATGATCCCTCTTTTTCCGGATACGCCACGCGAAACTGCGCTGCGGTCCGTTGGCGAGGCGCAAGCTGAAGATTAAGCGCGCTGCCGTAACTGTGCCCGTTTAACTCGACGGAAAGCTCGCTCAGGGGGGCAGGATCGGACCCAGAATTAACGACGCTCACCGTGATCCAGTCGTCACGTGCCGAAACTCCAAGATTCAACGATATATCTGCGGCCCAGGCACGGGAAACACAGCAAAGCACGACGAAACAGAAGGTCAGTGCGGCAGCACCAAGGAGCGCCATCTTGTGTGCGTTGTATGAGCGGCAGTACTGTTCCACGTTCAGCACGTATTTACCCTCGAATGAATGCCGGAAATACATTTTCATTCCGCCGGCACTGGCCAAACTATCTTATAGCAACACTGAATCTTGTAGAACCACGAAATGCCGGGTAAGCATGACAGCATGGATAACGCACGAGAAATTACAGCATCGGCAAGCAGCTTCGAACGCAATACGCGGCCCTTTGCCGCAGTCTTTCTCTTCTCCGTCCTTCTTGGCCTGTTCCAAGTGCGCATTTTATCCTCGCCGCTTCGGCACATCGTTTCGGATATGCACGGATACGTTGACCGCGCCCAGCAGCTTGCTGCCGGCATGCCGGCCCAGCCATTTGATATCTTCTATCCGCCGGGCACGCATTACTTCTTTGCTCTGTTCTTCCTGTTTTTCAGCAAACCGCTAGCTCTGGCCATACTGGCCCATGTCCAGGCGGTGCTCGTAGCGGGAGCGAACATCTGCTTCGGCCTTGCGGTGCGCGAATTTTTCCGTAGCAGCCGCGCAGGCATCGGGGCCGCGCTCGGCGCTTCGCTCTACTGGCCCCTTACCGGACAAGCCAGCTTTTTCATGGCCGAGCTTCCTTTTATGCTTTTTTCCATGCTTGGTCTTTTTCTATTTGCACGGGCGTTTAATGGCGCACAAACCAGACTGTCCTTATTTTTGAGCGGGCTTACTCTCGGCACGGCCACACTGATCAAGGCGCAAGGAATCTGCGCCTTTGCCCCGCTGCCTTTAGTGCTTCTTTTCTTACCCCAGGCGCGAGCTTTCCGCAGCCACCTGTTCCACCTATGTCTGGGCTTCGCCATCCCGGTGCTCCTGCAGCTTGCCATCAATTCCGCACATCTCGGACGTGCGGTGTTTTTTCTTTCGGCCAATGACGCTTTCAATCTTTATCTTGGTCAATCGCGGCGTGAGGCTGTAGGCTGCTTCGACAAGTCGTCGGGTTACTTCTATATTTTCCACAACAACAATGCCGGCCTTGACTATCGTTTTCTTGCGCCAGAAATTCTGCCCGTCTCAATTCTCGACCGCGAATACTTCCGCAAAAAAACAGCGGAACTTTGGCGCTCTGATCCCATGCTGCAGCTTATCCGCAGCCTGCAAAACACTGTTGAGCTTTTCGAAATCAATCCCCGCTGGCCGCTGCGCAACATCCCGCAGTTTGCCCGCGCCGACCTGATCTTTCAGTATCTTTTCTTCTTATTTGCCGTGCTCCCCGCATTTATCACGTGCGCCGCACATCTCAATTCGCGCTGCCTTGAACCGTACGTAGTCTGCGCCGTCGTGCCCGTATTGGCGGTCGGTGCTGTCTCTTTTTTCTGTTCAGGTCAGCCGCGCTATCTTCTGCCGTTCAGTTATAGTTTTATTTTACTTGCCGTGCCATTTTACCGGGCCCTTTTTATGCGCGAGCAGGTAGCACCAATAAACAAAGCGCTGCACCCGCCCGCAAACACCCAGCGCCTCTGCCTCGCCCAAAGCACGATGATCGGTGCCGCCATCCTTATCGGGCTCTTTTTTGCAGCAAAGGCGGCAGTGAAAACAGCCTATCTGTCGCGCACACCGGAGCGCGCAAGCTCGCTCCAGGACAACTACCTTGAACCGCCTCTGCCCAAGGAGAGCCTCGCGGCTTGGTTTGAATTCGGACGAAACGGGCACCTTGTCACCGTCAAGCATCTCACGCAACCCGGAATCTCGGCTGAACTATCCGGTTTTCTCACGGGCCGGCCCTGGCCGCGCGCTGTTTCTTGGCATGCCTCCGCCGAGAATCAAGGCACTCTTCGCTTGCGCTTTTCGCCCCAAGCTGTATCAAAGATCGCGCTCTATCTCACCGACGGTGACTCGTATTTTCGCGCATCGCGCATCCGCAGCGAAAACACGGATGTAATAGCCGCAGAACTGCACAACGGTGCATGGTATGTCATTTACCCGTCCGCAAGCGAAAGCTCCGCCGGACTAATGACGCTCTCCATGCAAAAGCTCCTCGGGCGTTCAGTATCTATCTCCGCGCTTGCCGTAAGCCGATAGTCACCAGACCACGACCTAGCCGTCGTCACTCTTTTGGCAGCCCCAATGCGGCGAGCGCATTTTTCGCCGAAACGTGCGTCAGCCCCGTCTTTCTCCACCCGCTCAAAGACCGGATCGGCACAACCATGTTCTCCTCCGGCGCAAGACCGATAAACCGCCCTTCGAGATCGACAATTTGATCGCCCGGCACAAGGTACTGCGCAAAATCACTCGTGCCGCGCAGTCCCTCCGCGCGGTAGCGCAAGAAGCCGCGCGCATCAGTGCTCAGCCGGTCGCGTTGAAAAACAAAGTGCGCCTCGTTGACATTGCGCAGCCGATCGCCCAGGCCAAGGCGTGCACCGTTTCGAACAGCAATCAAAGTCGGCATGTAAGCACCGAGCTGCTCACCCGCAGCGCGCTCGGCGCAAACACCGCCAGTGCCAAAAGCAAAACCCACAATCCACGGCTTTCCCCGGCTTAGATATATCGCGTGCGCCCTATGCCCATCACTTTCGATAACCAATGACTCAAGCTCATCCCGGTCAACATTAAGCCCGGTCTGCTCAAGCGGCATAAACATCACACATTCACCCGCAAAGCCGGCGCCGACACCCGCAAGCACTTTCTTCTCCTCGCTAGTACCGAGCAAGCCGCGCCGGCTGGTATTGATCACTAGGTTTGCCACCTGAGGCGCAACACGACCTTCATAGGCGCGATGAGCTGGCTGAGTAATGGCCTTAATCTTCTCTTCGGCCATCAACCGTTCCTCCTCCAAGCGTCTAGCACGCCGCGCTTCAGCCAGCACAGCCTGGCGCGAAAGCTGTGCTGAGACTTGGGCCTCTTTACGCTCAAGCTCAGACACTGCCTGGCGCCGGGCGGCTGCCTGCGCGATTAGCTCGGCATTGGTTTGCGCCCTGCGCGCCAGCTCGGCTTCCTGGGCCGCTTCTCTGGCCTCCTCCTCGGCCCGCCCG
>JAKPSH010000023.1 GCA_029555385.1 Pseudomonadota bacterium | reverse complement strand
GCCCTGCTTCTTGGTCAGGCCATCCGAATCGATCACGGAAAAATTCCCCACACTTGCTAACGCGGTGGTCAGCTTTGCGGCAAGCGATTCCCCGCCATGGGTATATGTGACATTAACCTCGTTTTTGCCTTCGGTCAGTGTTCGCGAAAAGACGAACGGCTCAACAGCGAGCACATAAGTGGGCAGGCTTGCGTTGTAAGGTATCGAGACAACTTCGGTCTGCGTGCTTTCGGGGGCTCCTTCTTTTGCTTGAAGCGACGATTTGTCAAGTGTCGCAGTGCAGCCAGAAAGCAAAAGTGAGCCAGCTATTATCATCTTTACGAAAGGCAGTCTGTTCATCAAAATACCTCCAATCAATGCAACCTTGATGCGTCAAAAACGAAAAGGATCTGCATAACAGCAAAAAATATGCTTTGCTGCTTGCAACCTGATTTGACCTCCCACCGATCGTTAGTACTGCGGTAGATGCTTCTTTTTTTTTTTCAGATTTGGCGGAGAATCCAGGCGATCCGGACTACTTCGATCTAATCAGAACAGCAGCAAACTGCTTACCTTGCACCGTGGCCCGTGAATACAACCACGATTGTCTTCAGGAGAATTAGGAAATCAAGAATAAGTGAGCGCTTCTTAATGTAAAGAATGTCATGAGCTAATTTATCTCTGTAGCTATCGACAGAATCTGCATAACCAAGAGCTATTTGTGCCAATCCCGTCAGTCCGGCTTTTACTTCGAGACGTCGTGCGAAAGAAGGGAGCGTCTTAACCAACTCCCGGGCCATCTCTGGACGTTCCGGACGTGGTCCTACAATGCTCATATCTCCGATCAATACATTGAGTAGCTGGGGCAGTTCATCAAGCCGGGTTTTGCGCAAGAAACGCCCGATAGGGATGATTCGCGGATCATCAGCACCGGCCCAAACTGCACCACTTGTTGCTTCCGCATCCGTGGCCATCGTCCGGAATTTAAACATCGTGAAAATTTTTCCTCCGTCGGTTAGGCGGCGCTGACAATAGATCGCCGGTCCGGCAGATGAAAGCCTAATGAAGATGGAGATAACCACCATTACTGGAACCGCAAAGGTGAGCAGGATAAGGGAGCAAAGAATATCAAAAGTCCTTTTCCCGGCGAGATAGGTCCAGTTGCGCAAGCTGTCCAGGCGGGCTTGGCCGTGCAGATCAGCGCGAGAAATGCCTGCGCGACGTTCATTTGCGCTGTCAGAAACTTCATCGGCAGGCTCAATCATTTCGTATAAAAACTCTCAGCAAATATCGGGCCACTAAAGCACCTCGGTTAGTCGTCATTAATGGCTTGTTTTAATTATCTTTTTGCGAGACAGCGAAAAACACTTCTCAAGCATGGCCGGGAATCAATGCTTGGGATCCTATATAGATATCGGCTGCTTGAAAACAGGAGTTGATACACTTCTTCCAGGCCGTCTTTAACCCCTGTTCGGCTGTACGGCGTCAGGTAATAGCTTAACTGGCAAGGGATTGTCACGATTACGCAGACACAAAAAAGCGGCTGTCAAACAGTCAGATGCAATTCTTTGGGCATACCATTTGACTAGCCAGAGCAGGACGGATAATACTTTTCTTAGAGGCGGTAATCCATTCACCTATAGCGGCAACTGATTAATGGCAGCAGCGCAAACACTGAACTCCCGGATTCGAGTGCTAATCGCTAAAACGTTTCGGGCAGAAAAGCTGTATTCTTCCATCCGCAGTCCGCGGACTGAAAGAATGTCCAACAACGGCACGCTTGCGGAGCTCGCCAACGATGTTCGTGCCAAAGAGTGGGAGAGGAGTCATTATCAATTGCGCGTTGCCTTAAATGAAATACTCGCGCTAGGTTCGAATTCCTCTGTCCTTGCGGAAGTTCTGCGGCTTAGAGAGCGCTTTCATAATGCGGCGCAAGAAAGTTCCGCTGCGATTGAAAACGGCATGGAGTCTGTGGTCGATACTGTACGGCGGCAGGAATTTGCTCATGCTTTTAAAATGTGTATCGAGTTGGTGCGGCATAAGTCCCGTGCGCAGGCAAATAAAGTAGTTGCCGATGAGCTGTCTGCGGTGCTTGAGGCTTCCGGACGGAGCGTGCCGGCAGGCAGTATCAATACAGACGAAGGTGCGCATTATCGCGAGGCAGTAGCAGGCGCTGAATTGCCGGTTCGCGAACAGCCTGAGCCGCGTTCAAATGTCATTCCTCTGCGGCGCAGGTTTGCCTCAGGCGGGCGCCATTTCCGTTAATATTGTAATACTGCGTTTCCCCAGACCCTTTGGCGGTACGCGTTGCGCCGTACGGTGAGTGCCAGCTTCTTGCCGGAGCGGTTTTTGTGCGAACAATCGGGGGCTACTTATGGAATCGTCAAGAATCAAGGATATCCTTAACGCAGACAGCTATGGACGTCAGGTTTTGGTTTCAGGCTGGGTTCGCACCCGTCGCGATGCCAAAGACTTTTCTTTCCTGGAAATCAACGATGGAAGCTGTTTGCGCAACGTACAAGTCATCGCCGATGCCTCGCTAAGCGGTTATGAGCTCAATGTGCTGGGTGCGCATACCGGTTCCGCCGTGCAAGTTCACGGCACAATCCTTCAGTCTCAAGGCAAAGGCCAAGCGGTGGAGCTTCGTGCCTCCGCGGTAAAGCTGATTGGAGAGTGTGATGCCAGTTCTTATCCGCTGCAGAAGAAACGCCATACCAACGAATTTTTACGAACTATTGCGCATCTGCGTCCACGGACTAATACCTTTGGGGCGGTGTTTCGTATCCGCAGCGCTGCCGCATTTGCCATCCATAAATTTTTCAACGAGCGCGGTTTTGTCTGTTTGCACAGCCCGATTATTACGACGTCTGACTGCGAAGGCGCTGGAGAAATGTTCCGCGTCACAACACTCGATCTAGAACAACCGCCGCGGCTCGAAGGTGATTACGGCGGCAAGATAGACTACAGCCGCGATTTTTTCGGCGCTGAGGCAAGTCTTACTGTTTCCGGACAACTTGAGGCGGAGACTTTTGCCAGCGCCTTAAGCAACGTGTATACCTTCGGGCCGACCTTTCGTGCAGAGAATTCGAATACACCCCGTCATCTGGCAGAATTCTGGATGGTCGAACCGGAAATGGCATTTTGCGATTTGCAGGGTAATATGAACCTTGCCGAAGACTTCCTTAGATTTGTTATTCGTTATGTGCTCGATCATTGTGCGGCAGATCTCGAGTTCTTCGATCAGTGGATTGAAAAAGGCGTTGTTCAAGCATTGGAGAAAGTCGCGCAAGCCCAGTTTGCACAGATGACTTACTCTGAAGCAATATCGGCGATGGAACAGTCAAGCAGGAAATTTGAATTCCCTGTGCATTGGGGCGCGGACATACAAACTGAACATGAGCGATTTTTAAGCGAGGAATATGTTGGCGGTCCGGTATTCGTCACTAATTACCCAAAAGAAATTAAAGCGTTCTATATGCGTTTGGATGAAGGCGAAAAAACTGTTTCGGCGATGGATCTGCTCGTGCCGCGATTAGGCGAGATTATTGGAGGTTCTCAGCGAGAAGAACGGGAAGCTGTATTACGCCGGCGTATCCAAGAATGCGGACTTGCAGAGCAGCCATATTGGTGGTACCTCGATTTGCGCCGTTATGGGAGCGTGCCCCATGCGGGATTCGGGCTTGGGTTTGAACGAATGGTGATGTACCTTACAGGTATGAGCAATATTCGCGATGTCATCCCGTTCCCCAGAACCCCCGGCAATGCGGACTTCTAATCCTGAAATAAGCGAATAAGTTAAGCATTGTCTGAGCTGCGCTCCCGCCGCGATATTTCTTAAGCCGCAGCCTTTGAGAAAAACAAAATCATGCACACTTTGAGTTTTTCAGTTGACACGTTTTGCGCGCTGTTCGTCAAAGAGAAATTGTGGAAGCGGTAAGATAATTGGGCCTAGTCAGAAGGCATGGAAGGAGAGATAATACAACGTGCATCCGGCGAAAACTTTTGCGTCTTGGACATAAAAGCCGCTGTCCAATGGTTTTCGCGAACGATGGGTGCTCGCGAAAAAATAGCCTTTGACAGAATGGAGGGAATAGATAGATATTGGCACTCCTTGAGGAGCCGGTTTCAGCGCCGGTGTTGCCGCATGCTGCTCATCGCAATGGAACGAAAAAACAAGCTGAGCTTTTGTTTTTTTCCGGCGTGTTTTTAACGCGGGGAGTATGGGGACAGCGAGTGAAGTCAAATTACCAGGTTAGCGCAGGGAAATAGCGAGAGAAAAATGGCAGTCATTTGTTTTTCTTCGTTGAAAGGCGGTGTAGGGAAGACAACTCTTTCCGTAAGCGTTGCTTGCGCTTTCGCCGAGCGGGGATGTGAGACCATAGTTATTGACTTAGATCCCGCCGAACATGCAAGTCGTTTGTTTGCCTCCGCACCGGATTCCACGTCATCAGCCGTCACCTCGCCAATTGCAAAACTCTTCCTGGGGACGAAGAGTGATGATACCGGTGATATTTCCGATGGAATGATTGACCAAGCGTTATTGGATTCGATTCCGTTAATCAGGCAGGTCCGTCCGCGTTTCGCTGTTTTGCCGGCAGGACCGGAACTGCGCCACTTTCTTTGGGGACGCGGAGCGCGGGCATTTAAACGCCTGTTTCCGCGGTTGATTGAAGAACTTCACAGCACATACGATTATATCGTTATTGATACTCCGCCTGATTACAACGTTTTGACGCGAAATGCTCTTGCCGTTGCCGACCTTTGTGTCGTTCCAATTGACTCTAGCATTATGAGCATTCACTGCCTGGAAAAACTATTTGCCAGCAGCAGTCATATTAAAAAGCCCACGTGGTCTATTATCCGGACAATGGTCAGCCGCCAGGCATCCAGAGTGCGGGAGATGTCAAATCGCCGCTTGGAGGAGCGGTTGGCGCTGAGTCAACGGCGCGATTGGGACGACGATGATGAAGTGTTTTTTGAGAATGCCGGCGATATTGACCTTGATGATGCAGACGGCCTGATTGCCATGTTTGATCGCAAGGAAGCAAGTTACGGCGGTGCGGAATGTTATCGGGAAGCCGCACTTAATGCGAATGATAAAGCAGCGGTTAAGCACGATGATCGTCCGATTTACTTGCTTAATTCCGTAGTTTATCGCACAGAAGATCAAAACAAGCTGACGTTTTTAGGCAAAACCGCGTTTGATCTCCGGGCAACTGCAAAACTTGCCGAACAGTATTTAGGAGTCGCGCGGGAATTGGAGCAAATTCTTTCTTATGTTGCGCAAGATGATGCGCTGGATTTGCCGGATGACATTCTGCCACAAGCGATGGAGCAGCTGCAGGGCTTGGACCGGCGCTGGAATTCAACTAAAATGCGAAGCGGCTCCACTTGTTAGTTTCTGCCTGAATAGCGCCTCAGCCGAGGACGTCTTGAAGCGCGTGAAGCTGAAGAAAGGATAAGCTGCCCGGTGCGCAATGTATTCAGTCCCGCGGCAGCCTATCCGATGGTATTGGCGTTGTTGAGTAGTGTTAGGGATTGAGTCCCTCAGACATCACTTGACTAGAAACAATATTAAATGCCAGTCCTGCACCAATCAAGGGTGGCGGTCAGTTTAGCTTGTCAGCAAATGACAACACCTAGAGCATTACTCCGTTAGGCCTGCGTCTTTAGCCGATTTTCGCTAGATAAGGGTCCCGGTGCGCAGTTTCCCTACCAAAACGCAAGAAAATCGTTGTGTGATAATGCTGCCGGATATAGGGATATAGGAAAGATTGAGCATTGCAGGGGCGGCAGTTTGCAGCGAGAGAAACACGATGGCGGTGCCACGGAAGAGAAAAAGACGCAGCTCGACGAGGCGAGGCCGGAGACTGCTCGATGCAATGAACTTGCCGCAGACGTGGACACGAGGCACGGCAAAGAAGCCCCCGGATGCGCAAGTGCCCCCAAGTGCTCAGGAAAATAAGAAAAGGCCCCGCCGTTCGATTCGTCAAGTTTTATATGAAAACAACGCCGAAGGGCTCTTCCGCATGGTATTCTTTTTGCCGCTTTTTCTCGGAGCCTGGCTGGCTGGGGGGGTTGTCCTTAATGAAATAGTTTCGTTTGCCGCACTTACGGGGGCAGTGATTCTGGCATCTTATGAGGTAAACTTCCGGAAGGATGATATTATTTTCGCTAAGGAGTTGCGGTTGGTGATATATGCCGGCATAACCGCACTTCTGTACTGCTTTTTTGATCTTACAGGCTCACCGGTTCATCTTCTGTTGGCCGTATTTGCTGCGGTACTAGCAGCGACTTTTAACTATTTAAGCCTGAAGACACCATTTAGCGTCCTCTGTGCCTGTACGGCTGTTGTTCTTGAAATGTCTCTGTTGGCACTGCTCGGCATATACAGTCAGAGCTATGCGCACTCCTCAGAAGTAATTTGGCAGCGTGCAGCAATCGGATTTGTTCCGGGCTTGACTCTTGCGAGCAGCTTGGTTGCAAAATATGCACCTGTATTTCAAAAAGCCGGGTGGGTTCGGAAAATAGAAAAGGCCGGCCAGAGCAAAATTACAGCGCGTCCTGGATCTTTATCCACATTATTTTCGCTGCTGCTGCTCAGCGGCCCGGCAGTTCCCGTTAGTCTGGCGCCTCTTCCGCATGCTGGATTTCCCACCCCTTTTCTGATCTGTGCTGCCGCTTTTTACTTTATTCCCAAATTGGCTCAAGCCTTCTTAGAGAGCACGGCAAGCGACGCTGAAATTGCCGTCAAGTGTACTAACTTGGCGGCCCTGTTGTGCGCTCTAGTTTTCGTCGCGGTGTGCCTAACCGCCGTAATGGGCTGAATATCGTTAATAAAATCAGTAGCTTGTTGCTTTGCTGAATGATCTTCGCAATAATGCTTGATTAGATGGTGAGCAGATCCAAATTAAGAGTCACTGCTCAAAGCAGCAGCACTAAGCTGCAAATGATCGCGATGAACGCCACAGGAAACAAGAGGAACGGATTCAGCAAACCGCGCTGCAGCGAATGCGGAGGCGAGCTGGAACGCGAACCAAGCGTATATGAGGCATACGAAGCGCCCAGGCTTTTCTGCAGCAACTGCAAGCCGATTGCGGATGTTAAGCGTTCCTGGCAGCCGATAGGCAGCGGCATAGTCTCACGTGTTTTTGTGGTTCCGGATCGCAAAACATAAACCCCGCTTTTGTCTCGCCTGCAACTTCTCATTCTCGTTGCGATGCTTTTTTTTGCGACAGACCTTTAAAGATAATCAACGTAGCAATCCAGGATGCATGACTTAATGCCATAAAGCTGATTACTTCCGAAGGGAAGTTGATTAATGAAAGGACAAGTCCCAACGTGATATTGTTTGTTCCAGAGGCGAGGCAATATGAAAGGCGCACGCTTCGAACAGTTGATTTTCTGCAGCACCACCATACGCTGTATGCCGCGGCGTAACATGCGCAAGAGACGGCAAAAAGCCAAAGACTGCTGCCAATACTGCCCAGGATAACACTGCGCTGCTTTGCGATGGCTGAGATCGTCGTCAGTGAGATGATTGGAACGACAAGCCACGGGTTGTTTTCACTCATCCAGCGATGGGCTCTCTCGTTCATACGCCAGGGTATGTGCAGCAATATCGGGATAAAAATGAGTGCGGCAGAACTCCAAAATAGACGGCTTGCTTCGATGTTGATTGAACGCGCGGCGGTAACACTCATCAGTGGCGGCAATACAATGGGCATGAGTAATGAACTTACTGTCACCAGGAATAATGAGAGTGAAACATTAGCTCCGAGAATACTGCCCAGACCCGGCGTTGATGTCCCCGGCGGAAGCAGGAAAAAGAAAAAAATGCAAAATGCCAAGCCGGGTGCGATTGGTTCGATAAGGAAGTAGAAAACTATGGGAAGCAGAACAAATCGCAATAGGTAGAAGGCCAGGCTGTCTGCCGGCCGAATAAGCCTGGCGTCTGTCAAAGAAATACGAAAGCAAGAGCAGAAAAGCTGCGCACCGAGCAAGATTGCGGGAACATATGACGGCAAATCCTCTACATACGGCAGGACCAATCCGAGAAAAAAAGAGATGCCGATGATCAAGGAAAAGTTGGCGCTGATGGCCATTTTAAGACGCATAAGACTCATTGAACAATATCACCCCATGCGCCCGCTATTTCGTCAAGGAAATTAAATGTTTCCGCTGAACTACGCGATTGACAGGATCGGGAAGACAGGTAAGGATACAAATCAGCCTTGCAGTCTCATAATTCTTTTAGGAAGCTCTCGCCGCTGCGCGCAAGGACTGATTATTCGAGTATGCATCGTCTGATTGATGGAAAAATGCTTTCACGAAGAGAGTTATTACGAGGGTTGGCTTGCTCTGCCGCGCTGATGTTGCTTCCCTGCGGTTGTGTCAGGCACCGCTATCACAGGCCGCCGGGAGAGCTGGATTTGGGCGCGTTGAAAGAGCTGCTCTATGATCGCGTGCATATCCGTAGTAAAGCGGTGCTGCTGTTTCGCGATATCGAAGGTTGGTATGCACTCAGTGCGAGATGTACCTATGAGGGGTGCGACCTGACTTTCCATGAACCCGTAGTTGATACGCCAAATCTGCTTTGTTCATGCTGCCGCACTCGTTATAACTTGCAGGGGTTGATTATCGGTGAAGGCGCAGCAAGAGATCCTTTGCCTTGGATTGACCTCTACTACCGTGACGGGCACTTGTATGCCAACCCGGGAAAGCTGCAATCTGCCAGCTGGCGTTTCATGAGCCCTGAAATTCGCAAAGCCGAAGAAGTGCTGCGTCAGAGAGTGAAACCGGAGAGTCTTCAAGATGAAGTCAAAATCCCAGACGTTCTGAAAGGAGATCCCGATCGCGAGCCTGGTCCGATGTTTTTGGATGAGGATCCAAATCTTGCCGACCAGCTAAAGATGATCAAATAGTCAGGTTCAGTGAATCTTGGAGCCGCGCTCCGCGTTGAGACGTTCAACCTCCAGCCGTACGGCGCTGATCCCGGGCAATATTGGTTGCCCAGTGGTTGTACTGTCTTTTTCAACTGCGGCGCGCAGTTTGCGCGGGTCAATAACGCCTAGTTTTTGGCCGTCTGGGATAAAAACGTAATTGCAGCATTCACACTGCACGACCACGACGATCCCGTCAAAAGTGACACGAGTCAGGTCCGTCCGGAAGCCTTGATCGCCGCCGTCTCCACCGTCGTGTCCGCACTTAGGACAGCGGACATTATCAACGAATGTTTCCGCAAGACCCGCCAAACGAAACTTAAGCGGCATGAAAAACCTCGCCGGTTAACCAATAAGTAAAACCGCCTGAAAAGCACTACTGCGCCCGTACTAACGGGCAAGACAACGGATGGGAGAACTCAGCCCGCGTCAACGGGGAATAAACTATCGAGCATCAGCAGTTCAAAAGTTTCTTTTACAAAACCTGTCAGCGGTTTAACCATTAAAACGCCATCTTCGGCTTTGAGCCGTTTGTAGCACATCAATATCTTGCCTATGCCGTAAGAATTGATGATTTCGACTTTACTGAGGTCCAGCACAATAGTTCTTTCGCCTCGATTAAACAGCGAGCTGAAAGCCGCACGCAAAGCTTCTCCAGCTTGTTCGTTATCGAGGTCTCCCTCGACCACGATAACGCCTTTGCCGTTTTCCGTTTTTGTCTGATATTCGAGGTCCATCAGTATCTCCTGAAAAGTAGCAACTTACTAAATTGAATCCTGCGGCCAGTATCTGCAGGCGCAATACGGAAGCGAAAAAACCAGCAATTCCAAGTATATTCAAGTTAAGACATTCTGCAAACACATGCTTCGCGATCAAAATGCTTATTTTGGCTATCGGACGAGGACAAAGTGGACTTAAGCGCTTTTCTAGCCGCGATAGCTCACAGCGGATGTGCTCTGCGATATTGCGGCTAGCTGCATTAGTTAGCTCGGAAATTTAGGCAATCGCAGGCTTTTGTCTTGTCGTCTTATTGACGATAGTAATAGAGAGATAACCGTTGAACATGGACCGAAACGACATCTGATTATTAGAACAGCACCGAGTGCCGGCTGTTGCGAAGACTTCGGTGCACGTTCTGGCAGAACTATAGAATAAGGGATTTGTTAATGGGGCGAGAAGTGTCAGCCGTTCCTGAGGAGTTCAGAAGCCACGCCTCGGAAAAAGACTGGAAAGAGATTGTTGCTTGGGTAGGAGATCTTCCTCCACTGCCTCATGTCGCAGCACAAGCACTGAACCTTATCGAAGACCCTGATGCATCAGCGCGAAAGCTTACCGAGCTGCTCGGACGTGATACGGCGCTGGCGGCGCGTGTGCTGAAAATTGCCAATTCTGCAATGTTCGCCCGGCAACGTGAGATCACGACAATAAATCAGGCCATCATGACGATTGGTTTCAAGACGCTCAAAGGCATAATCGTTGCTGCTACGTTGCGTCAGTTAAACCGAAAGTACGGCCAGATTGAGCATATGGTATGGGAAAACGCCTTGTGCACAGCCGTTGCCTGCCGGCTGGTGGCTTATCACTTGCGCAAGCCGTATGTCGAGGAATTGTTCTTATTAGGGTTGCTGCATGACTTGGGTAAATTGGTTCTCCTGCGCCAGTTGCCGGCGGAATATAAAGCCGTCGTCGACCGCACAACGCACGGAGTGACTTTTATCGAAGCAGAATTGGATAAGTTCGGGTTTGGGCATCCGTTAATCGGCGCTTTGGTGGCTAAGAAATGGAACTTCGCCCTTGGGACTTGTCAGGCGATCCTTCACCACCACGATCCCTCCTTTGATGAACTCGATGCTGGTTTACGTGAGACAACAGTTCTGGTCGCGTTTTGCGATGTAATTGCCCACTCCCTCGGGCATGGTCATTTGGAAGGATACGTCGATGTCGGTCCGTCGATGATTGTGTTAGCTGAATCGGTAGGTATTAAGCCCGATACTTTGGAAAAGATTAGAGAGGAGACTGAAACAATTTTCGTTCAGTCGTCAGGGACATTCAATTAACTTGATGTATCTTCCTGGAGCAGTCTTCCCCGGGTATCTTCGACGAAATCTGCGAATTCCAGAAAAACTTCGAGCGGAAGATGAATGCTTGTCGCATTTGATGGACCAACAATCTGAATCGAAACCCCATCAGATTTCACCGAGTCTGTTTCAGTCTTTTTGCATTCGAAGGAAAGCCCATCTCTTGTCGTCATCTCATTGATACAAGTCATTTACCAGGGCCCTTTAGAGAATCTGAAGTTAACTTGATGCGGCAGCACTGCCTAAGCCTTAGTATCGTCTCAAACTAGAAGCAGAACCTATGACCGGCGACATACCAACTCAAAATTATTATGCTTTCCTGAATACTCAATTAAACTTCAGCGGCGTTGCCGCTTGTTCAGGTTAAGGCAAAATCCAACTTATCAGTAGGCAACTGACTGAGTAATCACTACGTGAAGAATTGCCGGCGAGTATTACTTCGCTGAGTCCGGCGGCGCCCAAAGCTGCATACGCACCGGGAAACGCGCATCATCCAGCACCATCTGGCGGCCAAGCATTGTCCGCAAATTGACCACAACGGGTGCTTTCAGATTGACGGTAGTTTGACTGGGGTCGGACCGGACGGATACAAGATTGACTGCCGCAATATCATCGTCGCGCTGCAAGTCAATATCCCGGTCGCCAATGGGGAGCGGAAACTGATAACCCTCGCCGAACTCGGCAGCGTTTACGACGACAAAAGCAAGCTCCGCGTTTTCAACTGAATGCAGCCATGAGAACGGAGGATTATACTCAAGCAGTGTGTAACGATGGAAATCCGGGAATCCGATTATTCCATTCACAATTGAAAATACAGCTGAAGCAGGAACTTCCAGTTCGCCGAACCTGCTTGACTGAAACTTAACGGTTTCTATTTTTTTTTCGCTATCCATCGGATCGAACCCGTTCCCCGCAATCTAAGTTTATTCTTCTTCCGGAGTTTTTTCGTTTTTCTTATGTGCCAGCATTCCCAGCGCTGCCGGCTTATTGTCCGCCCACGCCCGCGCCACGCTGTCAAGATCCGCCGGAAGCTCCGCTGCGGCAGATTTATTTTCCTCCAAGATTTGAAGGTATATTTCCTCGCGATAAATTTTCACTGCCGAAGGAGCTTCGATGCCTATTCGCACTTGATTGCCCCGTATTCCATGCAAGGTGATTTTTATTTCGTCACCAATATACACACTTTGGCCGGGTTTTCTTGTCAGCACTAACATTGTTGTTTTCCCCCTCCTTGGAATGCTGAAGCGATTAGTCGCTATGCCCAAAGGTATAGCAGAGGATGAAATGGTAGAACAGCAATTTCCTGAGTTATCGTGAAGCCGCTTCCCGAAATAAATCCAGAAGAGCAGCAAGACGCTAGCCGTCGTGCAATCAGTGATAGCTGCTAGAGATAATCTAGCAGCGTCAAGCTGTTGATTCTCGTCCCTGCGGCGAGCAGCGCCTGAAGCGAAGTCTGCAAATTAGAAAACTCGCTGGCTGCGGCGAAAAGATCCGTATCTTGAATTGCGCTCCGCGCATCTTCGGTGCCAATTTTCAGCTTTTCCAGAATCTGCTGGGTCTGTTCAAGCCGGTTTACCCGGGAGCCGATACTGCTTAATTCTGCTTGAATATCGTCGGTTCGCACGCTCTCCAGAGAATCTATTGCAGCCTGAATATCACTCGTCTGCAGCGCATACTCATCCGGAAACGTATAAGCGTCGCCGGTCCCGTCAGGGTCGCCGTTAACGTCGACGCCCGTGCGGTATCCCTTTAACGAACGTCCAAGGATTTCCAGCGCATTAATGGCGCCTTGAAATACTTCATCTCCGCGTGAAATGATGCGAACACTTTCCGTATCGCTTATCGCAACGCTTCTCGTGTCAGTCTGTCCGAGCTCAACGGCGGGATCGTCAAAAACCCAGTGCGTTTTTTCCGCGGGGTTGGGGGCCGGCGCGGCATCAGGCGGATTGGTGTAAAAAAACGGAGCTGTCTGATTAAGATCAAACGGCGGATCATCATCATCGAGTCCGCCGTAGAGATACATGCCCTGATGTTTTGTGTTGGCCAGTCCCGCCAGCGTATCGCGCAATTCAAAAATTTCATCACCGATTTGCGCACGTGCTTCCGTAGACAGTGTGCCGTTTGCTGCTTGAACCGCGAGTTCCTTGGCCCTAATCAGAATATCGTTTGCGTTGCTGACCAGGTTCTCCTGTGTGCTAAGCAAGGTCGTGGCAAAAGTAATGCGCTGGCTGTGACGATCAATGCGCTGAATCGTGTGCTGAAGCGCACTTAGTGTTCCAGCGCGTCCCGGGTCATCACTGGCATCAATTACCTTGTACCCGGTGGAAATCTCCTTGCGCTTATTTTCCAGCGCGATTTTGGTTTCCATCATCTGTCCGATAAAACTGCTGGTAACCTGAGTATCTGCAATGCGGTAAACCATGATTTAGCTCCTCTCCGCAGCCGCTATCCTACCGTGCCAAGCAGATCTGCAATCAGCTCATCGGCGATGCCGATCAGTCTTGCTGCTGCTTGATATCCGCGTTGAAATGAGATCAATTTTGAAAGCTCTTCGTCCAGGTTGACTCCAGAAACATTTGACTGAAGTTCGGCGACCTGCTCTTCTCGGGCTGCATAGAACTTATGATCGTCCTGAGTGCGCCGCGAAATACTGCCGACAGTAGAGTAGGTGACGTTGAGAAAATCATCTATTTTAGCGGTCTCGCTGACTTCGCCGACATTATAGGTTGCGTATGAAAAAAGCGCGTCCCGCTGAGTGAGGAGCGCCTCAATATTTGACGCGTCGCCAGGAGCCCAGGAAACAGTGCCGTCGGTTGGATCAATATCGCGCGCAGCGGCAATTTCTCTTTCTGTCGACGGCCTGAAGTTGATGTTGCGGGCGAAGCTGAAGACGCCTGCGGCAACCAAGGCCGTGAGATCGGCTGTCGTCGGCAAGCCGTCGCTGTTGATGTCGCCGAAATTATTGCCAGTGTCAGCTTCGGCAAAGGAGAATAGCCCAAAAGCATCTGGAGCATTGCCGTCCAAGTTCCGTGCTGATGGTTGAAAACCTGCTGTGGTGCTGTCTTCGTCGGGCCCGAGATATTCAGTGTTGAAGCGAACCAAGAGATCTCGTGCCAAAGCTTCAATGCGGGCGCCTATACGCACCAAGTCACCGTCGGCATCAAAAGTTGTTTGGCCGGCGGCTGTTGAGTTCACTCCGCGCAGGGAAAGCAAACCGGCCACTTCACCGCCGCCATTCGCCAGAAATTCTGTTAAATCAAGATCTTCTGCACCGCCCGGATAGGCGTAAACAATACTGCCCAGCAGCCCCCCATCCATCGCCTGGGGAAATCCAGCAGCCGGAGCGAAGCTGGGGTCGGTATTGAACTCCAGTTCACGGTTATCGATGCCGCTGACTAGCGCAAAACCGTTTTGCAGGTAAACCATTACGTGTCCGTTTGCATCTTCAACCGTTTTGAAAGAGATCAATTCACCAAGTTCGCGCAGGGCAATTTCCCTGGCATCACGCAAGGTAAGCGCTTCTTGATTCGCACTGTATTCGTTGGTCGTGATCTGATAGTTGAGATCGGCAATCGTGCCGGTCAAACGATTCACTTCACCGACCAGCACATTGAGCCGGTTGTCCGCTTCACGCTGCAGTTGGGCTATTTCGGCGTAACTCTGCCGGATCGCTTCCGCAAGTTTTCCGCCGCTCTCCAGAACCTGTGTGCGCAAAGGAATATCCGCCGGGTTTGCCGTCAAGTCTTGCAAGGAGCCAAAAAACGCGTTTAGTTCGTAAGACAGACTGCCTGGCTGATTATCCAGCGCAAAGGGACGTTCTGCACGGGTCATGAATTCATTTCGTACCTCTGCCCGGGCGCGTTCACTCATGCGGTTTACTAGTTCGGAGTTGAGAAACTGATCGACTATGCGAGTTATGCTCTGAATATCAACGCCCGTTCCAGTTCTTGCGCTTTGCGGTCCAACAACACCAGTGGTCACCAAATCGGCGCGGCGCCGGGAATAGCCTTCGGTATTGACGTTGGCTACGTTGTCGCCTACGGTCCGGATTGCCTGCGTATAAACACTCAGAGCGTGTCGGCTAGTCTCGAGCAGCGAAATAATGCTCATTATGCAGTGCCCCCAAAAAACCGGCGAATAAACACACTTATCTCCGAAGGAACATAGAGCAAGAACCATGCACGCGGCGGCATGCCGGGAAGCCGAAAAACTATTAATATATCTGAGGGGTTGTGGAGCGGGCTAAGCTTGCAAAAAAAATGCGCCGGATAAGCGGGCTTATTTTGCCCAATTACGGGCAAGTTTGGCCCGGTGCGAGGCCTTTAAGCGGACCTGGTAATACCCGCCCGTGCGTCTGTAAACGCCGGGTCTTGGCTTTGCGATTTTAGTTTCCCGTTTTGACGGTAAGTCGGCAGCTCTGCCCCTGGATGCGAGCGCATGATGGCAATTGTCGAGCCGATTAATCCAAGGCAATTTTTAATCAAGCTGCCGTTGCCTTCGTTAAGCTTCCGCACGCGGCTTGCGACCGTTTTAAGTTCTTCGCCTATCGCCGCCAATTGCTTCTTAAGCTGCCGGTCTGGACAACGAGCTAGAAGTTCAAGAAATTTCGGTGCCGGACTACGTTCGCCAGCTTCGCGAAGGGCAATACTGTCGATTGCAGCATGGCGCTGCTTTTCCAAGTTTCTTGCCTCTTCGACGAGGTTTCCCTTCTCACGGCAGCACTGATCAAGCTCTTCTTGATTCAGTTTTACAATGGCGATCTGCTCTCTGCTAATCAAAGAAAGAATCTGTTGTTGATAAGCCAGTTCCTTCTGAAGTGTCAGCAGCAATTTCTCATAATCGGACATAAAACCTCCTGCCGGAACCGGCTCAATAGACAGCGTCCTTCACTGTACAATGCAGTTTTGATGCAATACTTGTGCCGGATGAAGCCGTTAGCGAGGAGTGACTTCTTCGTTGTCTGTAGCGAATGAAATCAATGACAGCGCTACGTCTTTACTGTTGACGCTGTATGTTCCTGCTTCGACTTGTTGTTTGATCCCGGCTACACGCAAAGCGCGAGCCGCTTCATCCTCGTCAAGGATCCCGGAGATTTGCGAGAGCTGCCGGGAGAGGGGCGAGATGCTGACCCGATCTTCACCGTTAACCGCTGGACGTTCTGCGGCCGCATTCTGATCTTGATACGCGGAGACTTTCTGACGTTTTACCGCTTCCTCTGTTCGCAAGCCGTCATGCTCTGCAAGTTTCTTGATTTCCATTTCGCGATGCATCTCCTTAATGAGTTCCCGCAAGCATCCTTAACCAGCTTTCGGCCCCTACTATCTG
>JAKPSH010000012.1 GCA_029555385.1 Pseudomonadota bacterium | reverse complement strand
CCCCTGGGCGGTAGGTTATGTGCTTGGTGTGTTTGTGCAATTCGGCCTCAGTGATGAAGCCTTCCGCCGGGGCCTAATCGGCATCGGCGTCTATACCGGGCTGCTGCTTCTCGGCAAGTTCTTCCATCACTACGCCCGCTACCTGCAGAATCAAGTAGCTTATTCCTCCCGCATGAACATGCTTACCCGGATCTTTGACAGCTACATGCAGTTCCCGCTGCGCTGGCATGTCGAACATCATTCCGGAGAAAACCTAAGCAAACTGCATCGAACCGCCGGCGCGATAGACAGCACCATCGGCACGTACGTCTGGCAAATTATCGAAGGTTCGATCAAAGTAGTCTTTGCAGCGATTGCCATCTTTACACTTGATTTCTGGGTGGCCTTCAACGTCCTGACCCTGTCTGCCGCGACCATCTTTGCTATGATCTTCTTCAACAAGAAGCTCACCCGGCACATCCGGCGCAATAATGTCTTCTGGAACAAGATCAACCGCATCTGCGTCGACTACCTGACTAACATCGTCACGGTAAAGACTCTTGCCGTTGAGGAGTCGGCAAAGCGTCATTTGCGCACGCAAAAGAGTCAGGGAATGCGCCTGATCCAGCAAATCGCCCGCTTCATGGAACTAAAATGGGCAGCTACTGGCGTCGGATATGCAATTGTGATCGGTTCATCGCTTATTATCTATTTTTACACGCATAAGCAGCATTCTGTGGCGATTGATGTTGCGCAAGTATACGTGTTAATTAACTACCTGGATCGTATTTTCCAGGCAATCGGTTCGTTTACCGGCTATTACAGCGGACTGATTGAAGCATCGACAGCCTACGAAGACGCCACGGAAATTCTAGCCCACGCTGCGGTGACACCGGTCAGAACCAAGGAAACTGCCTTCACGCCATCGTGGAACATTGTGACCTTTCATAAGCTTAACTTTTCCTATACGCCTGACGAAAAGCACGGCCTGAATAATGTTGAGTTGTCCTTTAATCGCGGGGACAAGATTGCCCTGGTTGGACCGAGCGGCAGCGGAAAGTCCACACTGCTCAAGATTCTCGGTGGCATGATCGTTCCGGACAGCTGCCAACTGGCCACCGATATACAGCAAAAGGTTCTGCTCGAAGATTTTGTCGATAACTGCCTGCTCATCCCGCAGGAACCAGAGATTTTTTCCGAAAGCATGATTTACAATCTCACAATGGGCGAAAAATTCGATCCGGAACAGATCTCATTTTTCGTTTCTCTCTCGAAAATAAATTCAGTCCTAGCGCACCTCCCTCATGGACTGCACAGCAACCTTGCGGAAAAGGGGCTTAATTTATCCGTAGGAGAGAAACAGCGCGTGGCGCTTGCCCGCGGCCTGCTGCGGGCGGGTGGAAAGGAAATCCTCCTGCTGGATGAACCGACTTCCAGCCTTGATCCGAAAACAGAAAAGGAAATATTCCTCGGCGTTCTTTATCACTTTGCAAACCGGACAGTGTTTGCCTCTTGCCACCGGCTAAATCTCATTCCGCTTTTTGACAAGATTATTTGCATGGCCCAAGGACAGATCATCGAGATGGGGTCCTTCGGCGAACTTATCGAAAAACGCGGCTACTTTTTCCGCGCTTGGGACGATTACGAACGAAATATTAAAGGCAAATCGACGCCGCAGACTTCGGTTACCTTCGGCATGTAGCTTTACATCCTTGTTTCGCCGCCGGATTCGGCTATCCTTCTTCTGTTCCCACAGCCGCTGGATTATGTCCTGTACACTGGCGCCTCTATCCCACTCTGAATAGGAAGCCACTCTGTTCAATGAAATTTCGAACCCTCGAAGCTGTTCAAAATAATCTTCATGCTGAACCATGCAAGGGTGTTTTTCCCGCAAATACTTATCGCTCTATCTTAGATCCCACTGCTACGATTTCATCAGATAGGCCAGCGCAACCGACGGAGATATATTTTGAGCAAAACGGCAAAACAACAATACCTTTTCTCAGCCCTTCCCGAATCAACTCCTCCCTCCTCCGCGCCTCTTGCATCGCGCCAAAAAGAAGGTGAGGCAATAACTTAACCATAACACACCTCTAACGCTGCTCTAGCAAAATGAATGTGTGTGGGAAAACGGATTATTGCCGAATTGTTCCAGCACAAAAGTCTTCTGCTCTATTCTCATTTCTCCCCACGTATTGGCAGGGATACCGTCATCGTTAAAGTTCTCTGTCGCCGACTGAACAGTAATGTAGGGAATGCCGTCATGCCAGTCCACAGGATTCCAGTGCAAGTGCCCATTGACCGCTGCAATGACCTTGCCCGAGCTCGATATTATACGCCTCACCTCCTCTCGGTTTTCAACCAGGCAATCTTCGGGCAGTGCTTCGAACCACGGATTGCCTGTCAGGTCCTGCTCAGCGAATGAGTGATGAGAAAAGACGATTGCTGGATTAGCGGAGAGCCGCAAATCTTCTTCCAGCCACGCAAGTTGTCCTTCCGGCAAAATAATCCGCCTCTGCCTGGGAACCGGCACATGCGTGTAAAGAACCACAAAATGAAATGATTGGACATCAAACGAGTAGTATAAGCACCTTACGTCAATAATACTAAGAAGTTCTTCGAGAGATAGGTTGGTGGTGTCGTGGTTGCCAAGCACATGATGAACCGGAACCGGTGCTCTTGACAAACGCGTTACGCCCTCAACGTAGTTCATTCTGTCGGTTTCGATATCTGCGTCCTGGATCAGATCTCCAAGTTGCAGGGGAAGGCATAGCCCGGCGGCTTCGATAAATCGTCGATAAACTCATCAATGAAAGGCAATGCATGCTCTGTCAGTTTACGGCGAATCCCATTATGATATCCGCTCGGCCCGATATGCACGTCGGAAATAAACGCAATTCTAAGCATTAGCTTAACCTCACCTGTTGAGTTTCATGCCTAAGGCGTATTCAACCACGTTCCGCGGAGAGGCTCAATCACAGCCACCGCCCCAATAACCTAATGAGTCACAAACTTCGAATCGATTGCTTGCTGATGCAGGAAAGCGTTTTTGAAGGTGGATTCTGCTCTGATGTCGCGTGAACGGGAATTGCACCGAAGGAGGCGTGCTGAAGCACGGCGGTACTGAGGTGCAATATCCCGTTCGCGTGAGATCAGCCGGAAGCCGCCTTCAAAAACGCTTTCCTACCCTTTGCGCTTGCCGGCAATCGTGATCCGCGACGGATAAGAATCGACGTATTTCTTCAGCCCCGCAGCACGGCGATGAATATCACCCATGGCTGCGCCGACGTTGTCTTTGGCCATGCCGGCACGCACCATGAGTTGCTGGTGCCTTTCGTTGAGCGAAGATATCAACTCCCGGAGCATCGACTTTTCATGCTCAGGGAGCTCGCTTGTTTGATTGCTAAGCCCGGATTGACCGATTTCAGCCTGCCAGGCCTCAAGCGCCTCCATATACCCCTCGGTCTTCGCAACAAACTCATCCAACGAGCCGTCTTCAGGAACAGCGAGCGCTTCCCCGACCAAATAGTTCAGCCGCTCCAAGTTTTGGCGTTCGTCGCTCATCTCATCGCCTTGACTTGTTTCACGTTATACGGGCAGCGTACCCCACTGCACCGCAGTTGGTAGAAAAATCTCCCGCAATTCCTCGGGCGATTTCGTGGTAAATCCGGCCATCGTATCCATGAATTCCGGATCGTGCAGATTCTTCTCCGTCAAACGGATTTGATATTTGCGCGCTACTTTGTAGAGGATGGAATCGACATCAACCATTCGCACCTTCGCCCGGCCAGTGACCGGATCGATAAACTCAGAAAAAGGAATCGGCACCAGCTTGTCTCCTTCTCTGGTAATCATCGCGTCAGTGCCACCGTTCAGCAGAAAATCAACAGCACCATAACCCAACATTCTAGTGTACTCGCGGTCGAATGGGACCGGCGGACGGCAGCGCAATTCGTATCCAACGTTCTTATCGATGACCATCATCTCTCGCGCGCCGAGCTCCCTCAGGCGATTCTTGACTGCGCTCTTCACCATCCGTCCGAAGTCGAGCTCCGCAAATCGAATATTCCCATGAGGATCCCTTTCGGCGTCAGCCAACTCCGGAATCGAATCCTTATCCAGAACTTCCGCCAGACCTTCGGCGAGCACCGCTACGCCATACGGACGTCCAGCTACTGCGCGCTTAAGCATCGCACCCACGATTACGTCCGTCATCGAAGAAAGCGAAACAAGAGATTCTCCATACTCTTCAGGGATGAGACTGATTGTCGCGCCGGCAGCCATACCGATGCCGAGCGCCAAGTGTCCGGCCTTGCGGCCCATCGCGACAACGAGATACCACCTGCCGGTGGTCATCGCATCAACCATTAAGGTCTCGACTATCTCCGTTCCGACCTCGCGCGCACTCTGATAACCGAAAGTACTGGTTTCACCGTGAAGCGGCAAATCATTGTCAATCGTCTTAGGCACATGTGACACAGAGATCTCACGGCCCGCAGCTTCAGCGATTGCTTTAGCACTCGCCGCAGTATCGTCGCCGCCGATCGTAATCAGATAACCGACGTTAAATCCCTGGAGCATCCGTACCACGTTATTCAACATCTCCGGAGACTTCCGGGGATTCGCCCGGGAAGTCCCAAGAATTGAACCACCCTCATTATGAATACGCGATACGGCAGGAATGGTAAGCTGTGCTACTGCCGAACAATCGCCCTCAGCAACACGCTTAAAGCCGGTATGTATTCCGTAAACTTTATGTCCGCGTTTGATGCCTTCAATGGTTGCCGCGCTAATTACGCCGTTGATTCCCGGTGCCGGACCGCCCCCGACAACGATGGCTACCGCTTTCTTTTCCATTAGAAACAATCTCCAAACTAATTGGTCTACTAATCTAATGTCACACGCAAAAACAAACCAGCAAAAAATGGCATTCCCCAGCCTGCCAGTTGCCGGTTGTCAGGAAACTGATCGACGAATCTTCAGCAACCTGTTAAACCGCGGTGATATTGAAGCCTGCATCCACATAGTGCACTTCTCCGGTTACACCCCGTGCAAGATCACTCAGCAAATAAAGCGCTGCCGATCCGACATCCTCAATCGAAATCAAACGGCGCAATGGAGCGCGAGCCTCAAAGTGCGAAAGGAGCTGCCGGAAATCTGAAATACCGGAAGCTGCAAGAGTCCGCACGGGTCCGGCGGAAATCGCATTTACGCGGACCCCATCCGGGCCCAAGTCCGCCGCAAGCTCCCTAACGCACGCTTCGAGCGCAGCCTTCGCTACTCCCATCAAACGGTAATTAGGCACAACTTTAACGGCGCCATAATATGACAGCGTCAACAGGTTGCCGCCTTGGGGCTTCAACAGCGGCAATGCACGTTTTGCAAGCGATACGAATGAGTATGCGCTGATTTCCAGCGCCTGAAGAAACCCGCGCCGTGACGTATCGACAAACCGATTTGCCAGATCCTCGCCGTGAGCATAAGCAACAGAATGTACAACAAAATCAAGGCAGCCCCATTTTTCCGCAATCACGGAAAACAGCGCATCGACCTGTTCGTCGCTGCACACATCGCATGGGAGAATAATGGGCGAATCAAGCGACTGCGCCAGCGGTGTTACCCTGCGCTCCAACGCTTCATTAAGAAAGGTAAAAGCAAGCTCAGCCCCGTGCTCACGGGCCGAAGCAGCAATGCCCCAAGCAAGGCTCCGGTTATTCGCGACGCCAATGATGAGACCTTTTTTCCCGTCAAGAAGCTTCATTGCCGGACGGCTGTTCTGTCTGCGCAAGCGGCTTTGTCGGCGACGCATCCGTTCTCTTTACTGCCCGGCGCTTCCTCTTAACTGCACCAGCCGACCCACTCTTTGCCTCAACAAATTCAATTACCGCGAGTTGAGCGTTATCGCCTTCGCGCCGCCGAGTACGAACAACGCGGGTGTAACCGCCGTGCCTTTCGCTGTAACGCGGTGCAATTTCACCAAAAAGCCTATGCACCGGCGTGCGCTTTTGCGCATTGCCCTCCGCACGTGCGTTGACCGGATAGAGAAACTGCATGGCAAGCCGCCGGTTATGCAGATTATCGACCTTGCCCAGCGTTACCAGTTTATCAGCTATTCGCTTAAGCTCTTTAGCTTTTGCAATCGTTGTCTCAATCCGGTTATGCATCACCAACGAAGTCACTAAGTTGCGAAACAACGCCCGGCGATGTCCCTGGCTGCGGTTGAGCTTTCTAAAAGCGTTCTTATGTCTCATCTTGCTACCTCATGCAAAAGCTGGCCGACGGATCGAATATACTACTCCGCCGCGCTGATTCCTCCGCTGCTTGATTCATTCAGCCGATCGAGCTCGTCACGGGACGGAAAGCTCTCCAGCCGCATCCCCAGATTTAACCCCATCTCGGTTAATATCTCTTTAATCTCATTAAGCGACTTGCGTCCGAAGTTCTTGGTGCGCAGCATTTCTGCTTCCGTTTTTTGCACCAATTCGCCGATATACTTGATGTCCGCATTCTCCAGGCAATTCGAAGAGCGGACACTGAGTTCAAGCTCGTCGATGCGACGGAAGAGATTATCGTTGAGCCGGGGTTTCTCCTCTTCAACTTTCTTCTCGACTTCCTCAACCATTTCTTCAACGCCGGTGAAGACCGAAAGTTGATCCCGCAGAATATACGCCGCACCCTTGACGGCATCTTCCGCGGTGATGCTGCCGTCAGTCCAGACTTCCAAGCTCAGTTTATCGTAGTCGGTTTGCTGCCCAACACGAGCATTAGTTACAACATAATTTACTTTGCGCACCGGCGTAAAAGAAGCATCAAGGACAATCGTCCCAATAGGCGCGTTTTCTTCCTTGAAATTCTCGGCTGGCACATAACCACGCCCCGACTTCGCTTGTATTTCGAAGTGAAGCTCACCTTCTTCATTGAGCGAGGCGATATGGAGATCGGCATTAACTACATGGCAGTTCACATCGCCGGTAATCATCCCCGCAGTAACCTCGCACGGACCTTTAGCATCAAGGCGTAAATTAGCCACCTCTTTATCGCCCAAGTCGAGAACCACCTCTTTGAGGTTCAGGACAATTTCGGTCACATCCTCAAAGCAACCTGGAATAGTTGAGAACTCATGCTTTACGTTTTCCATCCGCACAGCAACGATCGCCGCGCCGGGCAGAGAAGAAAGCAATATTCTCCTGAGACTGTTGCCGATGGTCGTTCCATAACCCCGCTCCAATGGAGCAGCAACAAATTTCCCGTAGTTTCCAGTAACTTCTTCGACTTCCAAACGGCGCGGCTTAATGAGCTGCTTGATAATATTGCGTTGCATCCCTTGATTCCGTCCTTAATTCAACTGTTAGGTAATCCCCAATGCCCGGATATTTTCAGCAAGCAAAACAATCCGGGCAGCAGTATCAAATTCCCCTTAAAGCAAGTCCCGCTACTTCGAGTAAAGCTCGACGATGAGCTGTTCTTTCATTGGATGAGTGAGCTGTTCTCGCACCGGGAGCGCCTGAATCTTGGCTTCATACGCACCGGTATTCAACTCGATCCATTCTGGAACACGGCGGCTCGCCGCCGCAGCCATTGATTCGTTAATCCGCGCTGAGCTTCTGCTCCGTTCACGGACAGTAATCACATCGCCCGGCTTAACTTCGTATGAGGGAATATTCACTTTCTTGCCGTTAACCAAAAAGTGGCCATGGCTGACGTAATGCCTCCCTTCGCAACGGGACGAAACGAAGCCTGCGCGGTAAACCATGTTATCCAAGCGGCTTTCCAGGAGCGACAGCAGCGTTTCGCCCGTAACTCCCTTACGGCGATCCGCTTCAAAGAATAGATTGCGGAACTGCTTCTCGAGCAGGCCGTACATCCGCTTCACTTTCTGCTTCTCCCGGAGCTGAATCTTATACTCAGAAAATCGGCCGCGGCGCTTGGCATGCACGCCCGGGCACCCTTCACGACGCTCAACTGCACACTTATTAGAAAAGCAACGATCACCCTTCAGAAAGAGCTTCTCTCCTTCCCGTCTGCACAGCCTGCAAGCAGCTTCAATATACCGTGCCATTACTTAATAAACTCCTCTCGCTTCCAATATTGGCCTTTATTTCATCACTCCTTGCCGTTTTACACGCGCCGCCGCTTCTTAGGCCGGCAGCCATTATGCGGCACCGGCGTAACATCGCGTATTGCTGTAATCGCCAAACCAGCAGACTGCAACGCGCGAAGAGCAGACTCTCGGCCGGAACCCGGCCCCTTCAAGAGCACTTGCGCACTGCGCATTCCGTGCTCCATCGCAACTTCCGCCGCTTTAGCCGCGCAAATTTGCGCCGCAAAGGGCGTAGATTTGCGCGAACCCTTAAATCCATTGCATCCAGCGCTCGACCAACAAAGGACATTGCCTGCGGGATCGGTAATCGTTACAACCGTATTGTTGAAGGTGGCCTGAATGACCGCGATTCCTGCCGGAACATTCTTGCTCTTTGCCTTTTTCTTTTTAATTCCCCGCTTTTCTGTTGTTGCCATAACGTCCTAAAATGCCTTTACGCTGTCAAAACTTTCTTAACTAGCTATTTCTTGCCTGCTTGTTTCTTCCCGGCGATAGTCCTGCCTCGAGGTCCCTTACGAGTGCGTGAATTTGTATGCGTGCGCTGCCCCCGGGACGGAAGCCCCTTGCGATGCCGCAAACCGCGGTAACTGCCCAAATCCATCAGCCGCTTGATGTTGGCCGTGACCTCGCGACGCACATCGCCTTCCACCGTATAGTTGGCATCAATGATCTTACGTATCTGGCCGATTTGATCTTCGGTCAAATTGTCCGTGCGGGTGCTTGAGTCGATACGTGCTTCAGCGAGAATTTTCTTGGCTGAAGTCATGCCGATACCGACGATGTAACTCAACGCAACATCAACACGTTTGTTCTTCGGTAAATCTACACCGGCTATACGCGCCATTCCTTACTCCTCGTCAAATAACCAAGAACCAATCCGCTTTACGCGGCACTTTCTCGCGTAAGGACGCAAAATGACGCGCAGTTTGGCTCCTGTAATATGCCCAAATTAAAAAAAAATTCAAACCCCCTAAACAGCACCACTACGAGCACCGGCCGCAAATATCGCCTCCGCCTAGTGTCGTATGCTAGCTCGACGAAGCGCTGCTTGACTAAGAGCAGCCGACGAACGGTCTACCCTTGACGCTGCTTATGTTTGGCCGAGCGGCGGCACACAACATAAACCCGCCCCTTACGTCTAACAACCCGGCAATACTCACAAATTTTCTTCACTGAAGCTCTAACTTTCATAAGCCTAACTCAATATAAAAATCATTATGCCCCGCAAACTATTCTCCCTAAGGGCGGCTTAAAACATACGGTTTGTCTGTGGTAATTGCCACTGTGTGCTCGAAATGGGCCGCAAGACTACCATCCTTGGTTACCGCTGTCCATCCATCATCGAGTATTTTTGTCTCAAAACTTCCTTCCGTAATCATCGGTTCAATAGCAATTACCATCCCCGGCTTAAGCTGCCGGCCTTGACCGGCCTGACCGAAGTTTGGTACATGCGGCGGCTCATGCATCCTCGTGCCGATACCATGGCCGACAAACTCCCGCACAACACCAAACCCATTCGCTTCAGCCAAGGACTGCACCGCATGCGAAATATCTCCAATGCGGTTGCCCGCAATGCATGCCTCAATAGCTCGTTCCAGCGACTGCCGTGTAACGTCCACTAAATGCGCAGCCTTCGCCGAAACATTACCTACCGGAACCGTCAGCGCAGCATCGCCAAAATAACCATCAATGCTGCAGCCAAAATCTATACTTAAGATATCACCATCTTTAAGCGGCTCGTTTGACGGCATACCATGAACAATCACATCGTTAACCGACGAACAAATCACTCCCGGAAACGGCGCAACATCCGGACTAGGCGAAGGATAATTCAGGAATGCGGGAACAGCACCACGGCGTACGCATTCATCCTTCGCCCGCTGGTCCAACTCGGCGGTTGTCACACCAGGCAAGACCATCTCTCTGAGGATCTGCAGAACCTCATAAACAGCCATGTTGGCCCGGCGCATCAGCTCAATTTCTTCTTTTCTCCTGAGCTGAATACTCATCGCCTATCTGCCCTGAGCAGCGAAAGCCTGCTCCAGCGCTGAATAAACCTGATCGATAGTGCCAGCCGCATCAACAACCTTAAGCACACCTTGATCGCGATAATACTGAATAAGCGGCGCAGTCTGCTCCTGGTAGATCCGCTGCCGCTTAAGTTGAGTTTCTTCCGAATCATCGCTTCGTGACTCGACCGTTCGCCGGTAGGCGAGTCTGCGCAGCACTTCTTCTTCCGCCAAATCAAACAGCACAACACTATCCAGTGATTCTTTGCGGCGTTCCAGCATCACGGCAAGGGCCTCAGCTTGCTCCACGGTACGTGGGAAACCGTCTAAAATATAACCCCGGCGGCAGTCTGCTTGCTGCGTCCGTTCTTCAATTAGCTCGACAATCAGCTTATCTGGAACTAGCTGCCCGTCATCCATAATTTTTTTTGCCTGCAAACCCAACGCGCTGCCGCTGGCGACCGCTGCACGCAGCATGTCTCCGGTGCTGATATGCGCGATACCTTGCGCTTGGGCAAACCGTTTTGCCTGAGTACCTTTACCTGCTCCCGGAGCACCAAGAAAAACTGTTTTCATGCTCATGCCCTACCTGCGAATCAACCGTCCACCCATCTGCGTCGCCCGGCCCATACCGCGAATTTTACCCGGCCCTTTGCTCATGAAGCTGTCATAGTTGCGCGCAACAATATGTGTCTCAATCTGCGATATCGTATCCATCACGACGCCAACAACGATCAGCACTGCTGTGCCGCCAAAAAAGTAAGTAAAGGATGCGGCTCCCAACCTAGCGTAAACAAGCTGCGGCACGATACAGATAAAGCACAGATAAAGTCCGCCCCACAAAGTAAGCCGCGACAGCACTCTGCTCAAAAAGTCTGAAGTATCCTTCCCCGGACGGATTGACGGAATGAAGCCGCCGTTCTTCTTCAAGTTGTCCGAAATCTGCTGCGGGTCAAAAATCATCGCCGTATAGAAATAAGCAAAAAAGATAATCAGCCCGCCGTAAATCAAATTGTAGAAAAGCTCCCCGCGGTTTAATAAGCGCAGATACCCTTCAAAAAACTTGCCGCCACCGAGCTGAGCCAAGGTCGCCGGAAAAAGCATCAGAGCAGAAGCAAAAATCGGCGGAATAACTCCAGAGATATTGAGCTTCAATGGCATATGCTGCGTCGCAGCTTGCGTCATCCGCTTGCCCATCGCGCGCTTGGGGTACTGCACTGGAATGCGCCGCTGGATTCGCTCAACAAAAACAATAAACGTCACGATTGCCGCCCCAAAACCCAAAAGCAGCAGCATTGTAAATGGCGTAACTTCGCCCGTGCCCATTAGATCAAACGTCATCAGCAACGTAGCGGGCATGCGGGCAATAATACCAGCGCAAATAATCATACTGATGCCATTGCCAATGCCGAATTCAGTGATTTGCTCACCCAGCCACATAATGAAAGCCGTGCCAGCCGCTAAAGTGACAGCCGATTTTATAATGAAGAACATTCCCGATTCAGCCGCAAATCCCTGCTGCTGCAATCCATAACTTATGGCTGTGCCCTGTGCAAAAGCCAGGACCACAGTACCCCAGCGCGTGTATTTTGTGATTGTACGCCGTCCCGCATCTCCCTCTTTAGAAAGCTCCTCCAGCGGCTTCCACGTTGTCGTCAGCAGCTGAATGATAATCGAGACGCTGATATAGGGCATGATGCCTAGAGCAAAAATCGAAAAGTTCTCCAACGCCCCGCCAGAGAACATGTTGACCATGCCAAAAAGCGTGCTCGCTGACTGTTCAAACAAGCTGCGAAACTTCGCCGCATCAATTCCGGGGGTCGGTACAAAAATCCCGACCCGGTAAACAATCAGCATTCCCAGAGTAAACAGGACTCTCCTTCTGAGCTCTGGAATCTTGGCCGCATCAGATACTCCAGGAATCATCATTTCCCCGCTTGATATGGTTTAGCACACGACGCAGAAGATGCACTTACTGGATTAGTGTCACGACTCCGCCAGCCTTTTCGATTGCTTCTTTAGCTGAGGCACTTACCGCATGAGCTTCAACAGAAAGCTTTTGCTCAACAGCGCTGCCGCCAAGCACTTTCAACCGGCCATCAGCGCTGAGCAGTCCTTTGCTGCGCAACAGTTCAAGAGTCACGGCTCCATCCTGGGCAATCTGCATCAACTTTGCCGTCGAGATAACGGTAAATACGTTGTCCCCGCGAAGCTTCTTGCGCGAAGTAAATCCGACTTTCGGCAGACGCCGGTGCAGCGGCATTTGCCCGCCTTCAAATCCGCGCGGCACCCTGCCGCCGCTGCGGGCTGTCTGCCCCTTGCCGCCGCGTCCACAAGTTTTACCCGATCCAGATCCTTCCCCAAGCCCCAGACGCTTGCGCCGGTGCCGGGAACCAGGAACCGGTGAAAGATTCGACAACCCGATCATCTTCACGCCGTCCGCAACACTGCCTGGTTTTGATTTTGCCCCGCCTTTTCTTGCCATCTTCGGTCTGCTCCGCAAATGAACTACTCAGAAATCTCTTTCGCCGTCACGAGATGCGCCACCCGGCGAATCATACCCAATGTTGCCTCATCCTTACGATGTACAGCTTGCTTGCCGATCCGCCCCAGACCTAAGGCCTTCAGCGTCAGTTTCTGCGGTTTCGGAGTGCGAATACCGCTGCGAATCTGCTGCACAAGTATCTTTTTCTGCGCCATCTTTGCCACCTGCTTATCCAAAAGTATGATATTGAATCTGCTCCAGCGGCTTGCCGCGGCGCGAAGCAACTTCATCGGGCGACTCAAGCTGCAACAGTCCGTCAATTACCGCGGCCAAAACATTATGCGGATTTTGCGAACCGAAAGACTTGGTCAAGATATCCTTCACGCCAACAAGCTCTAAAATGCTTCGCGCGGCGCTGCCAGCGATAACTCCGGTTCCCGGATTGGCGGGTTTAAGCAAGACTTTCGCCGAACCTGATTGCCCAATCACCTCGAACGGGATTGTCGTTCCCTGAAGCGGCACCCGCACAAGCGCCTTGCGCGCACCTTCACTGCCTTTCGCGATAGCATCGGGAACTTCGTTCGCCTTGCCCAGCCCGTAACCGACGGATCCATTCTGATCGCCGGTAACCACAAGCGCGCTGAAACTAAAACGCCGTCCGCCCTTAACAACCTTAGCCACCCGGTTGATAAATACCACCTTATCCGTCAGCTCGCCGGCTTCACCAGCGGTCACTTTCCTGTGTGGTGGACGTGGATACTTCGCACCCATTTGCAGCCTCCCTAATAACGCTTAAAACTTAAGCCCCGCTTCCCGGGCCCCGTCAGCAACTGCCGCGACCCGTCCATGATAAACATAGCCATTACGATCAAAAACAACCTGCTTGACTCCCTTTTCTTTAGCCAAATCCGCAATCTTCTGGCCGACGAGCTTCGCGCCGGCAACCGAACCAGCAGACACGCCTTCAGGACATAAACCCTTCGACGAAGCTGAGGTCAGCACGGTACCGCTTTCATCCGATATTAGCTGAGCATAGGTGTGCTTCAGGCTTCTGAACACGCACAGACGCGGCTGCTCATCGCTTCCCCGCACCCTGGTGCGCACTCGCGCTTGGCGCGTTGCACGTGCTTCAACCTTTTTTTTCTGCTTCTTTGCTTTGTCCATATCTTACGCCGTTTTCTGCAACTCAGATTCGCCGGACAATAACCGGCTTCCCTTATTTCTTGCCCGCCTTTCCTGCCTTTGTCCGCACTACTTCGTTGCGATAGCGGACACCTTTTCCCTTATAAGGCTCGGGGGCGCGCAGCTCTCTGATCTTAGCCGCAATCTGCCCGACCAACTGACGATCAATCCCCTCGACCTTCACAAACACCTCACGTCCCTCTTTGACCAGGCTTGCCGTGATCCCGGGAGGAATATCAAACTCAATCGGATGGGAGTAGCCGAGATTAAAAAGAAGATTCTTCCCCTTTTCCTCCACGCGGTAGCCGACGCCAACAAGCGCAAGCTGTTTCTCAAACCCCTCCGCCACACCTTTGACCATATTGTTCGCCAGCGCCCGTTCCATACCGTGCAGTGCGCGAATCTTGGTCTCATCGCTCGAACGGGTAAATACGAGTTTGCCTTCAACCAATTCGACTTTGATTTGCGGCTGCACCTGACGTTCAAGCTTGCCCTTCGGGCCTTCGACCTTGAGCAGCTGACCAGCGACGATGGCCTTCACGCCTTTCGGCAGCACTACCGGTTGTTTTCCTATTCGTGACATCTTCCTACCCGTCCTTGACTCTTGCTTAAGCTACAGTCTACATGAGCCCCGGCAAACATCCCGGCGCTAGAATACAGAACATACCAGCTCGCCGCCCAAACCAGCTTTGCGCGCGGCCTGATCGCTCAACATCCCCTTAGAAGTCGAAACGATGACGATACCCAATCCGCCCCGGTTCAGTGGAATTTCATCCTTGCCCACATAAATCCTTCGTCCGGGACGGCTTATCCGGCGCAGCTCCTTAATCACCGGCTCACCCCGCGGGTTATACTTCAGGAAAGCCTTAAGCTGCGGCTTGCCGGCCAGATCTTGCGCCGCTTCAACTTTCGCCACATAGCCTTCCTCGCAAAGGAGGTTCAAAATCCGCTCCTTTGTTTTTGACGCTGGAATTGCGACAGCCGGATGTCCTGCCCCTTGGGCATTTCGAATGCGGGTCAACAGATCGGCGATTTGATCAGTAATCATTGACCATCCTCCTTTACCAACTCGCTTTTGTGAGACCTGGAATCTCTCCCTTCATCGCCCGATCGCGCAGGCAGAGTCGGCAGAGTCTGAATTTTCTATAGTAAGCTCGCGGCCGTCCGCAGCAGAGACAGCGATTGTAGCGGCGCACCTTAAACTTCGGTGTGCGTTTTGCCTTAATCATCAAAGACTTTTTTGCCATACGCTCCTTTGCCCTGTCTGTCTTAGTTACCTGCGGGTTTGCCGCGGAACGGAAAGCCGAATTTCTCCAACAACGCCTCGCCTTCCCGGTTAGTCTTCGCCGTAGTTACAAACGTAATGTTCAAACCACGGATTTGCGCCTTATCGATATCAACTTCAGGGAAGATCGTTTGTTCCGCCAAGCCGACCGAATAGTTGCCGCGTCCGTCAAATGCCGTGCGTGAAATACCCTTAAAATCGCGCACACGGGGCAGCGCGATGGTAATAAAACGATCCATAAACTCATACATCCGTTCACGCCGCAGCGTCACCGATGTTCCGATCGACATTCCTTGACGCAATTTGAAATTCGCGATTGATTTTCTTGCTTTACGAATAACCGGCTTTTGTCCCGTGATCCGCGCCAGCTCTTCCGCAGCAATATCGACAATTTTCGAGTTCTGCGTAGCTTCACGGCCCACACCCATATTGACGACGATTTTTTCCAGCCGCGGCACTTCCATCATATTCCCGTAGCCGAACTCCTTACAGAGTTGCGGCACAATTTCTTTCTCGTAGAGACTCTTCAGTCTGGCCATCTCTCACCCCCGGCTAAACGTCAATCTGCTCAAACTTTTTGGTCTGCGGATTAATGAAGCCGCGGACTTTACGTCCATCGTCAAGCAGCTTCATTTTGATCCGGACCGGGCGCTTCAATTCTTCCCGGTAATACATCACATTGGAAATATGAACCGAACCTTCCTTCTCCAAAATTCCGGCGCTGTCCCGCGAGGTCATCGCTTTCTTATGCCGTTTAATAATATTCAGCCCCTCGACAACAACGCGGCTTCGCTTCGGCAGAATGCGCAAAACCTTGCCGGTCTGCGATTTAAGGATCTTTCCTTTCTTCTTATTGCCGCCGCAAAGAACCATCACCGGGTCGCCCACCTTCAGTGCGGTCACAATCCGCTTGCCTGCTTTCGCCGCAGGCGCTGCCTTTTTCTTCGCTGCCATTAGAGCACCTCAGGCGCTAACGAGATTATCTTCATAAAATCCTTGCCCCGCAGTTCACGGGCCACCGGACCAAAAATACGGTTTCCGATCGGCTCTTTTTGATTGTTAATCAGCACCGCAGAATTGGTATCGAATTTAATGTATGACCCATCGGGGCGGGCAATCGCTTTGGCGGTCCGCACCACAACCGCACGGTGAACATCTCCTTTCTTCACTTTGGCGTTGGGGATTGCATCTTTCACGGACACAACAATGATATCCCCCACGGTAGCATACCGATGCCGTGAACCGCCGAGCACTTTGATGCACATCACCTTTCGCGCACCGGAGTTATCAGCAACATCGAGAATTGTTTCTTGCTGGATCATAAACCATCCTCACAAAGCCTTTTCGACAATCGCCTGCACCCGCCAGCGCTTCCGCTTGCTCAGCGGCCGCGTTTCAACAATTCGCACCCGGTCGCCCGTCTGACAGGAGTTCGATTCGTCATGCGCCATATACTTCTTAGTCTGCCGCACATACTTACCGTATTGCGTATGTTTCTTTTGGCGGCTTACGGCCACGATCACCGACTTATTCATGGCGTTGCTCACCACGTATCCTTCTTGGGTTTTCATCAAACCCCTTTGCTGCTCTTTCTGCTCAGCTTTTTCCATGACCTGTGTCCGATTCTACTAGCGTTAATTCGCCGATGCCGCGTGTTGCGCAGCTCTCTTCTTTTCCCGCAAAACCGTCTTGATCCGCGCAATGCGCCGGCGCAGCTTCTCAAGTTGCGCAGTCTGCTCAAGCTGACCCGAGGCATGCCGGAAACGAAGCTTCATCAGCTCTTCCTCAGTGCTCAGCGCGCGATCCGCCAATTCGGAATCCTTCAAGCCGCGCAGCTCTTTGATTTCGTCCCTTGTTTTCATTGCTCCAACCTCACTATTTGCGGCATCCCAGCAATTACAGGATCGTGCTCTGCTGCCGCACAACGACCTTTGTCCTCATCGGCAGCTTAGATCCGGCCAAACGAAGCGCCTGCTTAGCGATATCTTCAGTGACCCCCTTAATTTCGTACATCACCTTCCCCGCGCGCACTTCAGCCACCCAATGCTCAGGAGCACCTTTTCCTTTACCCATCCGCGTTTCGGCGGGTTTCGTCGTCAGCGGCTTATCGGGGAAAATCCGTATCCAAACTTTGCCGCCGCGTTTCAAGTGGCGAGACAACGCGACACGGGCCGCCTCAATCTGCCGGTTGCTGACCCATGCCGGAGCAAGCGCCATCAGGCCGTAATCACCAAAAGCCACATAATTGCCGCGTGTTTCCGTACCGCGCAGGTGACGAACCTGCTTCATCGCCTTGCGGTGTTTTACTCTCTTCGGAGCTAACATAGCGTTTCGTCCTCAGTCTGAAGCCTGCCAAATCAATCAGACGGCCGATACAGGCTGGGCAGCATCAATGCCCTCGCCCATCTCGCCGCGGAAAATCCAACATTTCACGCCGATAACCCCGTAGGTCGTCCGCGCCTCAGCAAAGCCATAATCAATCTTAGCCCGCAGGGTATGCAGGGGCACTCGTCCTTCACGGCTCCATTCCGTGCGAGCGATATCAGCACCGCCCAGTCTTCCGGCTACAGAAACTTTTACACCCTCCGCACCCATCCGCATCGCACGGGAAATTGCGTCCTTCATTGCCCGTCGGAACGCGACACGGCGCACGAGCTGATTGGCAACGCTTTCCGCCACAAGCTGGGCGTCAAGGTCAGGTTTACGAATCTCAATAATGTTGATCGTCACCTCGCGGCCAACAACACGTTTCAGCTCTGCCCGCAGATCCTCGATGTCCTTTCCCTTTTTGCCGATAACCAAGCCTGGGCGCGCCGTGCGCACATTAATTTTCACACGATTTGCCGCGCGCTCAATTTCTACACTGGAAACTCCAGCACCGGAGAGCCGGTTGTTGACGTAACTGCGCAAAAAGAAGTCCTGGTGCAGCTGTTCGCCGTATCCACGGTTCTTATACCATCGCGACAACCACGTTTCAGTGACTCCCAACCGGAATCCTTTGGGATGGACTTTTTGACCCATGCTGCCCTAAAACTCCTTTTCTGCTCTCCCTTGTTTATCTACACCCGGATGCAGTTCTTAGACCGCACCCACTTCGTCAAGTACAACGGTAATTGTGCTGTGCCGTTTGCGAATTGGCGTAGCCATTCCACGCGCGCGCGGCATTACGCGATCGAACTTGCGCCCCTCATCAACCCACACCTTCTTGATATAAAGTTCGTCAACATCAACCTTGGAAATCTCTTTCGCGTTGGCCACCGCCGACATAACAAGCTTGCGCAAAAGCGGAGCCGTCTTCTTGTCGCAGCAGCTCAGAATATCCAGCGCCCTCTCAACGCGCTTGCCGCGCACAAGATCGACAACCAGCCGGGCCTTGCGCGGAGCAACCCGGGTGTTGCGCAAGACCGCCTTTGAAATATAGCCTTGTTCCTCTTTCGTCTTTGGCATTGCTCCTGCCTCCGCCTCAAAATTTACGCTGCTTTGGTCGCTGTCTTATCACCGCCATGACGAATAAACGTCCGAGTCGGCGCAAATTCACCCAGCTTATGACCAACCATGTTGTCGCTCACAAACACGGGCAAAAACTTCTTTCCGTTGTGGACCGCAAACGTCAGACCCACCATATCGGGCGTAATTGTCGAACGGCGGGACCAGGTCTTAATCGGCCCTTTGTGCGTGCCGTTCTTTGCCCGCTCAACCCACTTCACCAGATGATCATCAACAAACGGTCCTTTTTTGACTGAACGTGGCATATTCTCTCGCTCCTCTGTTCTTCAGTCAGCTCTACTTCTTGCCCCGCCGCCGGACGATAAACTTGTCCGTATTCTTATTGCTGCGAGTCTTATAACCCTTGGTCGGCGTGCCCCACGGAGACACTGGATGTCGTCCGCCGGAGGTCTTGCCTTCGCCGCCGCCATGGGGATGATCAACCGGATTCATCGCCACGCCGCGCACTTTCGGACGCCGCCCGAGCCAGCGCTTCACACCAGCTTTACCCAGACTAATATTGGCGTGATCGGAGTTGCCGACGACGCCGATGGTTGCCATACAGCTAAGCAGCACTTTACGCTGTTCTCCCGAAGGCAGCCGCAGCAGTGCATACTTTCCCACCTTGGCCATCAGCTGCACGCTGTTGCCGGCGCTTCGCGCAAGCACACCGCCACCGCCCGGACGCATCTCAACATTATGCATCATTTCGCCGACCGGGATATCACGAAGCAAAAGTGCGTTGCCAGCCCGTACTTCCGCTTCCGCGCCGGAGAGAATCACTCGTCCAACCTTCAACCCGTCGGGGCAAAGAATATAGCGCTTGTCTCCATCCGCGTAGTGAATCAGCGCAATGCGCGCACTGCGGTTCGGATCATACTCGATCGCCGCCACTTTGCCCGGCACTCCGGCTTTGTCACGCTTAAAGTCAATCACTCGATACTTGCGTTTATGCCCGCCGCCGCGCCGGCGCATGGTAATGCGCCCATTTGCGTTGCGCCCATTGATGCGTTTCTGCTTGCGCAGCAGACTCTTTTCCGGCTTATCCTTCGTCAACTCAACAAAATCAGCCGACTGACGAAAACGCTGCCCTGCTGTGATCGGTTCGAAACTTTTAATACCCATGACAATTCACGCCGCTGTGTTTACAAGCCCTCAATGATGTCGATCGAACTGCCCTCTTTCAGGAACACGTAAGCTTTTTTCCATGCCCCGCGCTGCCCGATCCGCCGTCCCACACGCTTCACCTTGCCCATATAGTTCACAGTGCGGACAGCCTTTACTTTCACGTCAAAAATCTGCTCCACCGCATTTTTAATTTCCGCCTTATTTGCCCGCGGATGAACTTCGAAGACAACGCCGTTGGACACCGAACCAATCAGCGCACCTTTTTCGGTAATTCGCGGCCGCCGGATAATTTGATAAATGTTCTTCTTAATGCTCGCCATTTCGCTTCAAGCTCCTACTTTGCCGCCAGCGCAAAACGCCCTTCGATTCCGGCCAGACCTTTTTCCGTAATCACCAGATAGTTGGCGTTTAAAATGTCGTAAACACTGAGTCCCGCGGCAGACATCACCGTAACACCGGCAATATTGCGCAAGCTGTAAACGGCTGTCGTTTCATCGTCACCGGTCACCACGGCGACTTTCTCCCCGCGCGGGATACCGAGCTGCCGCAGCGCCTTGGCCGCCTGTTTCGTTTTAATTTCTTCAAGATCGAAGCTCGTCACGGCGAAGCATCGTCCCTCTTGGGTACGCGCGCTGATCGCGCCGCAAAGCGCTTTTTTGCGCTCTTTCTTATTCAAGCCGAACTCATAGCTGCGCGGCTTCGGACCGTGTGCCACACCGCCGCCGACCCAGAGGGGAGATGTATTCGAGCCGGCACGGGCACGGCCAAGCCCTTTCTGCCGCCACGGCTTTCTTCCCCCTCCTGTCATTTCGGCGCGAGTCTGCACACTGTGCGTTCCGGCGCGTTTTTTTGCCCGCTGCCAGCGCACCACCTGATGCAGCACACCAGGAACCACAGCACCGGCAAATACTTCCGCCGGAACCGGCCTTGTCCCGACTTGTTTCCCGGTTGCATCGTAAAGCTTAAGTTCCGCTGAAGACATCGTCATCCTCTTACGCTCAAAAACTTCCTTAGGTATCAACTATCCCTTGACTGCACTTCGCACAAAAACATAACTATTCTTCGGACCCGGCACGGAGCCGCGGACCAAAAGAAGGTTTTCTTCTGGACGAACAGCGACGACTTTCACTCCGAGCTGCATCACCTGCTCATGCCCCATATGCCCCGGCATACCGCGCAGCTTAAACACTTTTCCCGGTGACTTGCGGTTTCCAATCGAACCGCCGTGCCGGAAATACTCGTGGGTGCCGTGCGAGTCAGTTTGTGCACCTTTCATGTGATGGCGCTTAATTACGCCCTGAAAGCCCTTGCCAACCGTTACTCCGACAACATCCACACGCGAGCCGACCTCAAACAATCCATCGAGGGTCACTTCATCACCAACTGCAAATTCCTTCCCCGGAAAGTACCGATCCAAACGGACCTCGCGCAAAAACTTCGGAAAACCTTTTTTCGCTTTGGCGCAGTGACGGCTGAGCGGCTTAGCTACGCGCTGCGACTTCTGCTGGCCGACGCCGATTTGAATTGCTTTGTATCCTTCCCGTTCATCGGTCTTCACTTGATAGACCACGTTCGGCGGCAGCTCGAGCACCGTCACCGGAACAGACTCGCCTTGGTCATCAAACATCCTCGTCATGCCGACTTTGCGGCCATAGATTGCGTTCATGTCGATCCCAAACGAAAAAAGTTCTTTTTAAACTATAACTTCATACCGCAACACAGCACGCTCTCGGCCAAGCCTGCGGCTCAAAAGCGGTATTTTGCAGCACCCCAACTACAACCCGCGAAAGACGTTGCAGCCGGTAGCCGTGCTACCGGACGAGGCCTTGCGGCCTCGGGAATGCCCAGCAAGAACCTTTCTGCACTGCCCCCGCCCCGTTTGGCTAAAGCCACGTTTGCATAGAATGCGAACAGGCAGCCCGCGCAGAAAGTCGAGAAATGCTCAGCATTTCTCTAGTGGCAATCGGGATTACTGCAGCTTGATCTCAACGTCGATACCTGCCGACAACTCAAGCTTGCCTAAGTCGTCTATAGTCTGTTGAGTCGGCTCAATGATATCGATCAAGCGTTTATGCGAACGGATCTCAAACTGGTCGCGCGCCTTCTTGTCGACGTGAGGCGAACGGTTTACTGTGAAACGCTCAACTTTCGTCGGCAATGGAATTGGACCCGCAACCTTGCCGCCTGTGCGACGCACCGCTTGGACGATCTCCTGAACTGCAGCATCCAGCACTTTGTGGTCATAACCACAGAGCCGGATTCTTATCCTTTGACTCCCAATCATACCAATTTCCTATAAGCGAACTCAGAATACCTGAGCTCCAGTGGGAACCTTATATCAGGCCTTACACCTGAAATCTACACTTTATAAGCACTATTTGTGAGGATTTATTATTTTTTTGCCCTTCCACAACCGGAGCGCAGCCGTCTGACGCCAAAATCAGTCTTGCACCCTGCCCAAATAGCGGCACTCGCTCACTGGTATGCGCATATCCATATCGGTCCCGCTTTCGCGGTGGTCCAGATATTCACCAGCACCTCCCGCCGAGCGCCCGAGGGCAAAAGCAAGAAACGGCAGGTCGGCAGCGCGCTCAACGGTAATTCGCTTTTCAACAAGCAGGGGCCAGGCCATACCCATCAGCACGCAGGCAAGCACGGCATCAACATTGACCGCATGCACCTTATTTGTCGCTCCCGATTCCGCGAGTGTCCGTGTCAAGCGATGATAGTAATCAAGAAACACATTGTAGATCCCATGCTCTTCCATATACGCAGCGATCACACGCTCCCGGGGATCGAAATTCACTGGCTCCGCATTAAACACCGGATGCCCGAGGCAAGGCACTTTGGCATAGTCAACACCGGCTTCTTTGGCCAGATTTTTCTTCTCTTTGAAACTCTTCACAAATGCTTGGGCAAGCCGATCAAGGTCAGGCGCATTTGCTTTATCATACGGATCAACTAAACCACTCTTGGCGAAGGTTTCAATCAGCATTAATGCCGCATCACGTCCGTTTCCACCATGAACATGGCCAATTGCCGCAAGCGTGGCAATCATCGCCGCATTTGGCGGGTTTCCCGCCGAAGCCGAAAGCTTAGGTGCTTGCGCCGAGATCGTTCCCGGTCCATTGGTCAATGACGCAATAAGCACCATCTCAAAAAGCTGGACCTCAAAATCACGCCCTGGCGGTTGTCCAAGCCAGTAAAGGAGAACCGCCTCAGCAAATGATCCTTTTTTCATTAGGTTCATCACCGAGTACCCATAAATTCGCGGAGTTGAACCGTCGTTTGATGAAGCATGAGAGGTGTTTCGCATAGACTGCCGGGCTGTTACTCGTCCTAATCCTGATTTAACATAGCGTTCAACAAGTGAAGCGTAAGGCTCAGGTACCGGAACGGGGTGAAGAATCATGTCGCGGGGGAGCTTGCGCTCAAGTGCGCCGAGGCTGACAAACCAGGGACGAAGCGCAATTTCTTGCAGCGGCGAAAAATCGGTCTCCATGCCGCAGGCTTCGACAATTGCTGTTGCCGCGGGAACAATATCATGGAGCGTATTCACCCTAATCCCGCGCCGGGACTTCCCAAGCAGCTCCATTAGCTCCTTCGGCTGTGCGGGGTCATAAACCGGCGTCTGAAAATAATCGTCAAACAGACGCATCTTGGCCGAGGCGCTCGTACCCGCCCCTTCGACCACGGCGCCGGCGTGCCCGAGAGATACCGCACGCCCTTCGGCAAACTGTCCTGAAACATAGGCGATAACCGGTTTCACTACGGCATGCGCGCGCAGCAGTTCCAACGCTTCTTGTTCATACGCACCGCCCGGTTCCACGTAGAGCACAATAATCCGGGTGCGGGAGTCTTCCAATGCCAGCAAAAGCAGATCTTTAAGCGGAGTAAGAATTAAACGATCCTTGCCTGTCGATATCCCATGGCTTACCCCAAGCCCCGCGCACTTCAAGTAGTCAGCAATGGTATTTACCATGTTGCCCGAGTTCGAAAGGATGCAGACGCTTCCGGCCTTAAATGTCTCTTCCGGGGCGTCACCGCCGACAGCTCCGGCGCGGACATGCGCGTGCGCATTAATCGCGCCGAGGGTGTTGCAGCCGATAATGTCGACATCGGCCTCCAGTGCAAGCGCGCGCAGCTTGGCCGTTACTTCGACCGACACATGCTCGGTGATGACAAAGATGGTCTCAATAGAGCCTGTCCCGTGCTCGAGCACTTCCTTCACATCACCATAAACGGCCTCAGGCGGGGAATAAACGATAATCTTATTCGGCTTCTTGCCGTCCTTAAAAGCAGCCATCAGGTCTTCGAACTGTCCAAATACAGGAATCGGATCGGCCCCGGGAACTTGAATCGTTTGACCTGCTTTGCCGAGAGCCCATCCGGCAACTATATTGCCGCAGTAGCGTTGCGAAAGAACCGACACCTTGGATGCTTCGCGGCCTGTGATGTTGGATACCGCAATGCGGTCGCCTTTCTTCAGGATATCATCAAGCGACTTTGCTCTCATTGTCGATCAGTCCTCTCTCAGTTCTAGACCGGCGCAAGCGGCAAGCCGCGCCGCGTATGCGGCAACCAGCGTAATCGGGGTATCCGGGCCAAAAATAACGTGCGGCAGGTGTAAATTCTCCAGCGTCTTTTTCATCGCGGCAAATCCCTGGACCAACCCCGGTCCGCCCCGGCCAATCACGACAGGAATGTGGAGCGGACCGTTCCGGCCAACCCATTCTTCAAGCGCATCGGCAATAGCGGCAAATGTTATATCAATTTGCGTATTGTTAGCCTTACCGCCCAGAATAAGCAGCAGCGATGCGCCGCCCAGTTTGTGCCGGAAACAGATTTCCGCTGTTTTTTTCATTCGTTCATAAGGGGGATTGCCGCCGAAATCTGAGAGAAACATCGGATCGCCGCCGCACTGGGCCAGAGTCTCGGTAATGATCGTGCTTGCCCCGCCGCCGAAGAGCAGAGGCAAAATCTTTTTACCGCCTAAACTCGACACATGCGCCTGGCCTTGATGGCTTGACGCTGACCAGGTCCGCATCTCCTCATCGAAAGCCTCCTCGCTTGTGGGATACTCCGGAAGCTCAAAACCGATATCGCGAAATTTGAAATTATTCTCGTCAAACTCCGCCTTAAAATCACAAGCAAAAATCTTATCGTCCTTGCTTGCGCGCCAGGGATTAATCTCACAGCTCTGCATGCCGGTGGAAATAAACATATCCCACTGGTTGACTAAACAGCGCGCGACACTGGAGTTGAGCCTTCCCTGCAAACCGAGCTTAGAAAGCAGCTCCGAGGCCTGATAAGCATTTAAGCCGCGAAACACATCAACCGGAATTGTTGCCTTTTCCGAGTCGGGCACTGACTCAACATCGATACCTCCCTTGAGCGACACGGTCAGCGACGGGGATAAGAATTTAGTATTGTAGGTAATAGCAGAAAAAAGCTCTATGTCCGCCGGAACTGCTTGCACAATGTAGGACGTACGCGGCTGAAGACAGTTGACTTCGGTCGCCGCGGTTTTTTTTAGCAGCTGCAAAGCCTCGCGATAATCGCTGACCTTATGCACTGCACCAGCCTTGCCTCGTTTGCCGGCAAGAACGTCGGGCTTGACGATGCCGCTGCCCCAAATTTGCAGCTTGTTTTTGATATCTGATTGGCTAACCGGTTCGACAACAAAATCCGGGGCGGGTATTTTGAATCTTTTGGCAAGTTGCTGCAGAAAAACCAGTTCCCCAACTTTTGCGCTCACTGATGCACCTATTGTTCAAACATTGGCACGGTCCCGATTATGGCATTAGGCCCAGCTGATTAGAAAGCACATATCGCAGCTTCGATTATGCCGGGTATTGCGCCAGCTCAAGCAGAATGCCGTCCGGTCCGCAAAAATACACGAGTTTCTTGCCTGTCCTTGCATACACATGAATGCCGCTTTGAAACTTAACCCCCCTGTCCTTAAGCTGCGAAACCACAGCTTCAATATCCTCAACTTGAAACGCGATATGCCTGAAGCCAATCTGGTTTGCTTTGCTTATTGCGGCATCACTGCCCGAAGGCGGATTTTCGTACTGCAGCAGCTCAATTGTCACATCTGAACCGGGGCGAGAAAGGACAAGATAACGGGCAGAAACACTCTCCAATCCGACGATGGAAGAAATCCAGTCACCGCTCAGTTCCGCGGGCTCCGTCGCATCAAAACCCAGCATCGTGAAGAAATTTCTAGCTTCATTCAGGTCCCTGACGACAATATTAATATGATCCAGCCGCTTAATCATCCCCGGCGAACTTCACTCCGCTAATATAATCACCCGGCCACGCTCAATCTTCTTTAACACGTGATTTCTCACACCATCACCATTTTGATCAATCGAAAACTTTCCCGAGACGCCTTCGTAATCTCTAACCGAATATAACCACTTCTTTACTGCTTGAGGATCCTCTCCACATACCCTAAGCGCCTGCGCAAGCACCATGACCGCATCATAGGCCTCAGCCGTCGTCTCGGCCATCGGCAGCGACTGAACGCCGTAACGGCTCTTGAACCTTGCGACGAACTGTTTGGTCCTTGCGGATTCAAGGTCAAATTGCGGTTCAGCGTAAATCAATCCGTCATAATACGACGGCTCGACCGTGGTGGTGGCAAGCGTCCATCCAGTAATCTCATTCCCATAGTGCGGCAATTTGATATTGAGTTCGTGCGTCTGCTTCATCAGCAAATCTGCCGTTTCCGGCATCTGTACGCCGATGTATATTCCTTCAGCGCCCTTGGTCTTAAGACGCATCAGCATCGGACGGAAGTCAGTCTCGCTTGGAGTAAAGCTCTCCGCAAGAACTGCTTTCCCGCCAAGTTTTTCAAAAACCGTCTTGAAATGCTCCGCAGCAGGCCGCGCATAGTCGGTTTCTGCGAAGACAATGCCTATCCTCCGGAGTTTGCGCTTCTCATAGGCATGCTTTGCCATTTTTTCCGCCCCATTGGTGTTAGGAACCGTGATGCGAAAAATGTAATCCCCAGCAGGAGTCAAATATGGATTTGATGTACTTGCCGCAAGTAGAACGACTCTCTTCCTTTCTGCCAGCGGTGCAATAGCCATCGTCTCTGGACTGCAGTGGCCGCCAATGATGTAGCGCATCGCGTCTACGTCAATCAACTTCATCGCTGCCGTAACTGCACTTTGTCCGCTGCATTTACCGTCCTCGGCAACAAGCTCAAGCGGGCGACCGTTAACGCCGCCGTCCCGGTTTACGTCATCCAGCGCAAGTTGCGCCGCCTCGTATACACCGTACTTTGCTGCCGGACCGGTAATCGCTCCGATCCAACCGGCACGAATGGGGGCCCGAGGCGGTGCACCCTGCCTATCCTCTTGCGCATGACAGATTAAAGGCAAAATAACAAATGCCAAAATCCCGATTGGCTGGCTCAAATTGAAGCTCATTGCGTTTTCTCCCAATGATAGGTCTTGAGCACCAAATCAAGATTCATCACATCACCGTTTGCATCAAACTGCAAACGCCCGGTTGCGCTCGGACGATCGTAAGCATAGAGAAAATCCTTCGCCTTCCCCGGATCGGGACCGGCGGCCATCACAGCGTCATACACCACCTTCACCGCGTTGTAATTGGTTCTGAAATTAAACGCAGCCCGCGGCTCAGCGCCGGTTGCACGTTCGAACATAGCCAGGAAATCTTTAAAATCCCGAGAAGCGTCCGGCGCATCGGGGTAATCAAGGTAAATCGTGCCGTTCAGCAGGCTGCCGAGGGCCTCCTGCACGTCCTTCAAGCTCGGCGTATAGTAGGTATAAAATGTCTCGGTAAGGCCGTTAGCCCTGAGCTGCCGTACCAGCGCAATGAAATTTGCCGGGCTAGAGACATTCAAGTAGTAAGCCTGCGGCTTTTTTTCTCGGGCTTTAGCAATCAAGGTTTTGAAGTCCGCCTCGCCGAAGGCATAGTCTTGATTAAAAACCAGCCGCGTACCGAGAAATTTCTCCAATGCGCCTTTGATGGCCAGCGTAAAAGACGACTCCTCGGATATGATCGCCACCCGTTCGATATTCTTGTTGATGATCTCATTGGCTAAGATGCTAATACCCCGCTCAGCATCAATGTATGTCCGGAAGATGAAATCACCGGCGTTTCTCACATCGGCGTTGCTGGAAAAGCCAGTCACACAAAGAATCCGGGCCGACTCGGCGTACGGCGCAATCTGCAGAATTTCCCCGCTGGAACCGACGACAAGAAACCTTGCCCCGTCAATGGCAACGAGTTTTTTCGCCGCAGTGATCGCGGCATTGGTGTGGCCGAACTTGCCGTCTTCCAACAGAAGCAGAAATTTATATTTCGACTGTTCAGCATTGAACTTACGCTCCAGCAGCGGCACCGCTTTTGCCATGTCCTCGCCAAACGAACTCATCGGACCGGTCAGCGGATAGATGAGGCCAATTTTCACTGCCTCCCGCTCCTGCGCCTGAGCATGGAAAGCCCAAACAAGAAACAGCAGCGAGATAAAGCGTACGGCCGATATGCTCATCTGCATCTGTCTACTCCTAATCAAAAAGGCAAAATCGAAGAACCGGCAAGCAGCAGGAGCTTCTTCATCAGGGTCAATTTACTCCAAGAACAAGAAACATGAAACCGGCATCCTCGGGCCGCGCAAATAAGCATAACGCGCGTAAAGTTGAAACAGGATTTAGGCAGCGGTCATGCTAAAGTGAGACATGTCTGGCCGGCAGCAGCAACGAGTTTCTGCTGCCGGCGCATGTCCAACCAACCGATCTCCGCCTTTGGTGCATCAGGCCTTGAAATTATCCGGGCGCAGTCCCATTGGATCGCGGGCGTTCTCGTAGAACTGACGAATGAGCAGTCCGGCAAAGGCGCCCTGCGCTCCTTCAAGTTCGAAAGGCCGATCGTTCCAGATCGCCGGTATAAGCGCCCTGAGCATCTCCGCATGCGCGGCCGAACCCACACCGAGTGGATCGCTGGCGCCGCCGGTTGAGGCCGAAGCGATGGGTCCAAGCTTCCGCGCCTCAGCATCCTCATCGCCTGGTTGATTAAACTCCCAGCGGAGGAGCCTTCCATCTGCGTCGACGATAAATCCGTCGTCATCCCAGCCTTCCACGGCAATGGTCCATTTGCGCTCAGGTTTGGCTGCCGTCATTGCCACGACGTCAACTTCCGCGCCTCCCGACAGCTTAAAATGCATATGCGACACATCGTCCGCCTCGAGCACCTCCGGCTGATGGGCGACTTGGAGAATCACCCCGCCCAGTAACTCGATCATATCCCAGTTGCGCTCGACTCCGAGCGCAAGCGCGGCAAAGTTCGTCGCCAAATCAACCGGGTGGATCGTCTGGTTAATCATCGCCGCACCGCCATCCGTCGCCCACTTTCCACGCCAGGAGCCGTGGTAGTAGTCGTCGCCCCGGTTCCAGGGCGAGATAACCGTAATCCTGCATAGCTTGCTCAGGCGTTGTTTTTTCAGCGCTGCGGCAGCAAGCTGCATACCGGGAAGCCAGCGATTTTGCGAAACAACAAACAGTCTGCCCGCGGATTCTTGTGCCGCACCCAGCGCCAGCCTCATGCGCGCGACAGTGACATCAAGGGGCTTATCCGAGAGCACGTGCTTGCCCGCCTTGAGCCCGGCGAGAATCGGTTCGAGATGCATGCCGCTCGGAGTAGCAACATGCAAGATATCGATGTCGCTGCCGGCCTGCGCAAGCATCGTGTCGATATCGCGAAATCCCCGGCACTGCCACTGCGCGCAGCGCCCCTCGAACTTGGCGTCTTGCACGACGTCGCAGGTCGCGGCGATAGTCAACAAGTCGGGCACCAGCGGCACGGCGTCGGCAAGCAATTTCGCGCCATTTCCTCGCGTGCCCACAATTCCCAGTCTCAGCGGTTGAACACTCATCGGAGCATCCTTTCGAACAAAGAGCCCTTGGAAGAACACCGGCAGGCGCCAAAACAGACGCCTGCAACAAGCCACACTTCAGCCTGCCGGAGCTGCACACCGGCCGGATGAAGCGTGGCTGAAAAAACATCCTGCATGATCCGCTGTCCCTGGACATACGGCAGATGCCGCTCTTCAGGGATAGCGAAGTGCACTCTGCACAACGGTGAATGTTTAATGAGCAGCTAAGGAAGGAAAGAAAGTCCCTCAGAATCAACGGCATTTATAGGATGGACAGGTTGGATTTGCAAATATCGCTAAGCAATCCGCAAGAGAGTCGTCCGTCTGTCTCGCGGCCGACCGCTGGTAGAGTGGCGCCAGCTCACTACTTCGCGATAATCGCCTCGGCAAGCTGCGCCGGCACGTAATCGTAGTGGTCAAATTGCAAGGTAAAAGTCGCGCGGCCCTGCGTCTGCGATCTCAAGTCCGTCGCATAACCGAACATTTCCGAGAGCGGCACCTCGGAGTTTACAACTTGGACGCCGGAGCGCGGCTCCATGCCGTGAATCCTGCCGCGGCGGCGGTTGATGTCGCCCATCACATTGGAGATGAAATCTTCCGGCGTCACAACTTCCACCTTCATGATCGGCTCGAGCAGCCTGAGGCCCGCATCCTTAACCGCTTCCTTAAGCGCCTGCGAAGCGCAAATGCGGAACGCGATATCCGAGGAATCGACCTCGTGATAGCTGCCGTCAAGAAGCGCCACGCCGACATCAACAATTTGGTACCCGGCGAGCACTCCGCCCGCCAACGCTTCCGTAACGCCGCGCTCGATGGACGGAATATATTCCTTCGGAATTGAACCGCCCTTGATCAGGTTCTCAAATACAAAACCCTTGCCACGCTCGAGCGGATAAACTTTGATCACCACATGGCCGTACTGGCCGCGCCCACCGGTCTGGCGCACATAGCGGTGGTCTTTTTCGACTTCCTTGGAGATTGCTTCGCGGTAGCTGACCTGCGGCTTGCCCACATTTGCGCTGACTTTAAACTCGCGGGTCAGCCGGTCGACGATGATCTCCAGGTGCAACTCGCCCATACCGGCGATGATTGTCTGTCCGGTCTCCTCATCGCTCCGCACCCGGAACGACGGATCTTCCATCGCGATGCTGCCCAGAGCCGTCGAGAGTTTATCCTGGTCGGCCTTAGTCTTCGGCTCGATGGCGACAGAAATAACAGGGTCCGGAAACTCTATCGATTCGAGAGTAACCGGATGCTTCTCGCTGCACAGAGTATCGCCTGTGCGGCAGTCGCGCAGGCCGATTACTGCGGCGATATCACCTGTCTCGATGCTTTCGATATCCTCACGCTTGTTCGCGTGCATTTTGACCAATCGGCCCAAACGGCTCCGCCGTCCGGTACGCGGGTTAAGCACAGAATCGCCTGTCTCCAGTTTGCCCGAGTAAACACGAATAAAGCTGAGCGTCCCGTGAGGATCGGCGATAATTTTGAAAGCAAGCGCACAGAACGGTTCCTTGTCGTCGGCCTTGCGTTCAATTTCCCTTGTGCGGTCACCGGGATCGACTCCACGAACCGGCGGCACATCGAGCGGCGACGGCAGGTAATGAACAACCGCGTCGAGCATCGGCTGCACACCTTTATTCTTAAACGCCGAACCACAGATAATAGGCACGCCAGTCATTTCAACACACGCTTTGCGCACCGCAGCACGAATTTCGTCCGTATCTATCTCTTCGCCATGAACAAATTTTTCAAGGATCCCGTCATTATGTTCGGCCAGGCTTTCCAACAGGCCGTTTCGCGCCTGCTTAGCCTGCTCCAGCATATCCGGCGGTATGTCCTCGTAATGGTATTTCGCGCCCAGTGTCTCTTCCTCATAAACTATCGCATTCATCGACACCAAATCGATGACCCCGGCAAAGCTGGCTTCCCGCCCAATGGGAAGCTGCAGAACCAAGGGATGCGCGCGAAGACGCTTGCGGATCATATCGACGCAGCGCTCATAATCAGCGCCCATCCGGTCCATCTTGTTCACAAAACAAATGCGTGGAACACTATACTTGTTCGCCTGATGCCAAACCGTCTCGCTCTGCGGCTCAACACCGGCGACGGCATCAAACACGGCGATCGCACCGTCCAGCACCCTGAGCGATCGTTCAACTTCAATGGTAAAATCTACGTGCCCAGGCGTATCAATGATATTGATCCGGTGCAGCGGCATCTCATTCTCCGAACCCCGCCACTCGCAGGTTGTCGCCGCGGAAGTGATCGTAATGCCGCGTTCCTGTTCCTGCTCCATGTAGTCCATGGTCGCATTTCCGTCATGGACCTCGCCCATCTTGTAGTTGACGCCGGTATAATAAAGCACACGCTCAGTAGTCGTGGTCTTTCCCGCATCAATATGCGCCATAATCCCAATGTTTCTCACCCTCTCCAGGGCAATCGATCGCTCTGCCATATCCCCTCACGTCGCTTCGCCTATTTAGCAAAGCAGCACATTACTTGAATTCGTGCGACATTCGCACAAGTAAGCTTGGGTGCTGTAAAAGCCGAATTTGCGCTAAGTTCAAGGAGCGGGAATTTCGCCGAAGGAGCCCTACTGCTGTAGGGCGGTACTGAGGCGAAATATCCCGCGACGAAGAAATTAGCCAAAATCGGGTTTTACAGCACCCAAGCCGCTGCGCGGTGGTTACCACCGATAATGAGCAAACGCCCGGTTCGCTTCGGCCATCTTGTGCGTATCTTCTCTCTTCTTAATCGCGTTCCCGCGATTCTGAGACGCATCGAAGAGTTCGTTTGCCAACCGCTGCCGGATGCTCTTCTCGCTTCGTTCGCGTGCGCTCTGAATAATCCAGCGAATCGCCAAAGCATCACGGCGTACCGGACGCACTTCGGTAGGAACTTGATAAGTTGCACCGCCAACACGCCTCGACCGCACTTCAACTAACGGACGCACATTATCGAGCGCTTGATGAAATACCTCGATGCCTTCTTTGTCATAACGCTCTTTAATGTTATCCAACGCGCCGTAGAAAGCGACTTCGGCGACATTCTTCTTGCCGCCCCACATCATAGAATTTACGAACTTGCTGACCAGTACATCACCGAACTTTGCGTCAGGAAGAACCTTGCGGCTGTAATCTCTTTTCTTGCGCGACATATCCCCTACCGTCTTGCCTCTTACTGTTTCGGCCTCTTTGTGCCGTACTTGGAACGTGACTTCATCCGGCCGCCGACACCCTGTGTGTCCAGTTTGCCGCGCACGATATGGTAGCGTACACCAGGCAGATCCTTCACACGGCCTCCGCGGATAAGAACGACCGAGTGCTCTTGCAGATTATGTCCCTCACCCGGTATATAGCTCGTCACTTCAATGCCGTTAGTCAAACGAACTCTAGCTACTTTACGCAGCGCGGAATTGGGCTTCTTCGGCGTAACAGTTTGAACACGAATGCAAACCCCGCGCTTTTGCGGGCAGCGCTGAAGGGCAGGCGCCGCAGTGCGGCTTTTCTGCTTCATCCGTGCCTGACGGACTAATTGATTAATTGTTGGCATCGAACACTCAAAATTACATTAAGTTTAGTCAGAAACTTGGTGCGTTTTAAACGCGCTGCTTTCTAGCACCTAACTCATCTTATTGTCAACCGGACACCCCGCGAAGTTGGTATCGCAAACACGGCGTTAAAGAGACAAAAAGTCCCGTGACTAAACCGCCTTCGCCGAGGTTGCGGCGATCCTACTAAACTGCACAGCAAGCCCGCCGGAGCTCTGGCGAAGAAGGGAAATTGGCCAAAATCTGGTTTTTGGCCCTGTCGCTAGAGCTGTTTACGATTCCTTGTATCTGCCGATTCGAGATCCTCCTTCGCTAACCTGTCCGCCGTAGCCTTGGCGAAGGCGGAAGCTACGGAGGTTAGAGCTTTTTCTAGAACTTGCAGCGCCAAAAAGCGCCACAAGGTTCTGAAAAATGCTCTAGAATGCGTCGGCGATAGATGGCTCCATCCCCCCCGCGGGACGTCCGCCAGTACCGGTACCAAGCAATCCGCCCGTTGCCGTCTGAACTTCCTCTACAACCACACCATCAACTTCGATCTTCACATTCGCCTTGCTCTCCTGCAAAGCACCGGTTCCCGCTGGAATCATCCGGCCCATAATCACGTTTTCTTTCAGACCGCGCAGATGATCGATCTTGGCGCTGCTCGCTGCCTCTGTCAGGACTTTTGTCGTCTCCTGGAAGCTCGCCGCAGAGATGAAACTATCGGTCGAGAGGGAGGCCTTGGTAATTCCAAGCAGCAGAGGTTCGTAGGTCGCCGGCTCCTTGCGTTCCGCAATCAACCGCTCGTTCTCCTCCTGAAAAAGGAAGCGATCAACTGATTCGCCTTCGAGGAATTTCGCATCACCCGGCGTCACCACGCGGACTTTGTTCAGCATTTGACGCACGATAACTTCAATATGCTTGTCGTTAATTCTCACGCCCTGCAGCCGGTAAACTTCCTGCGCTTCGTTAACCAGATACTTCGCAAGTTCACGCACTCCCAGGATGCGTAGAATGTCATGCGGATTTGCCGAACCGCTGGTCAGAGCTTCTCCGGCCTTTACCCGGTCACCATTCTCCACAAGCAGGTGTTTGTTCTTAGCAATCAGATACTCCACTGATTCACCGACTTCGGGAGCAACAGTCAAACGGCGTTTGCCGCGGTAGTCTTCGCCGAAAGTAACAACTCCGTCGATATCGCTGATATCTGCCGGCACCTTGGGTTTACGCGCTTCGAACAGCTCGGCAACACGCGGGAGACCGCCAGTAATATCTTTAGTCTTCGTCGTTTCGCGCTCGCGTTTCGCCAGCACGGATCCCGGGAACACCTGCTCGTGGTTATCTACCACCACTTTCACGCCGACCGGCAGATAGAAAATATGCTCCTTGCCTTCCTCGGCCTTCACGACAATTGCCGGACGCCAATCGGTGCTCCGGTCTTTCGCCTCGCAAATCTCGCGCTCGGCAAAACCTGTACGCTCGTCTGTGCGCTCTTCGAGGGTCAGCTCGTTGATGTCCCGCCATTCCACCGTTCCACCGACCTCGGTCAGAACCGGCAACGAAAACGGATCCCACTCCGCAAGCAAATCGCCGCCCTTGACGACACTTCCTTCGGCATGCCGCACAACAGCACCGTAAACCAATGCATGACGTTCACGTTCGCGGCCGTCCTTCGGATCAACGACCGTAACTTCCGCCTTCCGCCCCATAACCACAAGTCCGCGAGGCGACTCAACCAAGTGGCCTTCAATATAACGCACTTGACCCGGATAACGCGCAAGCAAGTTTGTCTGTTCGGCACGGCCTGTCGCCGTTCCTCCGATATGGAAGGTGCGCATTGTAAGCTGCGTGCCCGGCTCACCAATTGACTGAGCCGCGATCACACCCACCGCTTCCCCAAGGTTTACCAGATGCCCGCGCGCCAAATCACGCCCGTAACAAAGCGCACAAACACCAAAACGCTGGTCGCATGTCAACACAGAGCGGATCATCACCCGGTCGATACCAGCGTCAGCGATGCGCCGTGCGCCGTCCTCATCAATCTCCTGATTTCCCTTAACCAGCAGTTCATGGGTAATCGGATCGCGAATATCCTCAAGCGCCACACGCCCAAGAATACGGTCTTCCAGAGCCTCGATTTCCTCGCCGCCCTCCGTAAGCGCCGTAACGTCTATGCCGTTCAATGTGCCGCAGTCATAGCCCGTTACGACACTGTCCTGCGCCACGTCTACAAGGCGCCGCGTCAGGTAACCTGAATTGGCCGTCTTTAGCGCGGTATCGGCAAGACCCTTGCGCGCACCGTGTGTCGAAATGAAGTACTCACCTACCGACAATCCTTCGCGGAAGTTTGCCTTAATCGGTGTTTCAATAATGGAGCCATCCGGCTTCGCCATCAAACCGCGCATCCCTGCGAGCTGACGAATCTGCTGCCCGGAACCACGGGCGCCGGAGTCCGCCATCATAAAAATCGGGTTGAAGCTGGCGCCAGTCAGCGCCTGCTCGCCCTGACCAAAAGCTTCAATGGCGATGCCTGACATCATGTCATTCGCTACCCGGTCGCCGATATCCGCCCAGATATCAATCGCCTTATTATAACGTTCGCCGGCCGTAATCAGACCTTCCTGGTACTGAGCCTCAACCGCAGAGATTCGCCCCTCAGCTTCCTTAAGCAGGGTCTGCTTACTCTCCGGAATCATCATGTGCTTCATACCAATCGAGATTCCGGCTTTCGTCGCATACTTGTAGCCCAGGTCTTTCAGCTTATCCGACAAGATTACCGTTGCCTTGTTGCCGCAGATACGGAACGCGTCGTTAACCAGCGAACCGAGAACTTTTTTGTTCATTACCTGATTGGCATAATCGAAACTGAACCCTTGCGGAAACACGTCAAACAACAGGACACGCCCCACGGTAGTGTTCCACATTTTACCTTCGATACGTGCTTTGATGCCGGCCTGAAGATCGACAACACCAGACTCGTATGCCAGACGAACCTCGTCTGCGCTGGAAAACACTCGCCCCGAACCTTGGGCAAATGGACGCTCTCGCGTCATGTAATAGAGACCCAGCACGATATCCTGCGTCGGCACAATAATCGGCCGTCCGTTTGCCGGGCTCAGAATATTATTCGTCGACATCATCAATACGCGCGCTTCGACTTGAGACTCGACGGAAAGCGGCACATGCACGGCCATTTGGTTACCGTCGAAGTCGGCATTGAATGCGGTACACACAAGCGGATGAAGCTGAATAGCCTTGCCCTCGATGAGCACCGGCTCGAAAGCTTGAATACCCAAACGGTGCAGCGTCGGTGCACGGTTGAGCATTACCGGATGCTCCTTGATCACCTCATCGAGCATATCCCAGACAACCGACTTGCGCTTTTCCACCATTTTCTTGGCGCTCTTGATGGTCGTGACAAAGCCTTTCTCTTCCAGTTTG
>JAKPSH010000011.1 GCA_029555385.1 Pseudomonadota bacterium | reverse complement strand
AACATGATCACCGGTGCGGCGCAGATGGACGGCGCGATTCTCGTTGTGAGCGCCAACGATGGTCCGATGCCGCAGACCCGCGAACACATTTTGCTCGCGCGCCAAGTTGGCGTTCCTTACATCGTCGTCTACTTGAACAAGGTGGATATGGTTGACGACCCGGAACTGCTCGATCTGGTGGAGCTCGAAGTACGAGACCTGCTGACGCAATACGAATTTCCGGGAGATGAAATTCCAATTATCCGCGGTTCGGCGCTGAAGGCGCTGGAAGGCGAGAAGAGCGATGTCGGTGAAGGCTCAATCGGCAAATTGATGGAAGCTATCGACTCCTACATTCCGGAGCCAAAGCGCGATATCGACAAGCCGTTCTTGATGCCGGTTGAGGACATTTTCAGCATCCAGGGCCGCGGTACGGTAGCGACAGGCCGTGTGGAGCGCGGACGGGTTAAAGTTGGTGAAGAAGTCGAGATCGTGGGGATTAAAGCGACAACCAAGACCGTGGTGACCGGCGTTGAAATGTTCCGCAAGCTGCTTGATGAAGGACAGGCGGGAGACAATGTTGGCTGCCTGCTTCGCGGCGTGAAGCGCGAGGAAGTTGAGCGCGGTCAAGTGCTGGCTGCTCCGGGTTCAATTACTCCGCACACGAAGTTTAAGGGCGAGGTATACGTGTTAACTAAGGAGGAAGGCGGACGTCACACTCCGTTCTTCAAAGGCTACCGGCCGCAGTTCTACTTCCGCACAACCGATGTGACTGGTTCGGTGGAGTTGCCGGAAGGTCAGGAAATGGTGATGCCGGGCGATAACGTGACCATTTCGGTGGAGCTGATTCAGCCGATTGCGATGGATCGCGAGCTGCGCTTCGCAATTCGCGAGGGCGGACGCACCGTCGGTGCCGGCGTTGTCGCGGAAATTATCGAGTAACGGGAGAAACCTGTTTTCCAGTACGCCCGTAGCTCAGTTTGGTAGAGCACCGGACTCCAAATCCGGCGGTCAGGGGTTCGAGTCCCTTCGGGCGTGCTCTTTCTGAGTGATGACGGGTGAGCAAGACAGCGGCAGCATGGGGCTGCTGCTGTCTTTTGCTGTATTTTCCCCTTTACTTAATTTTGATGGGAGTTTTTTTGTCATGGCGGGCGGAAAGCCGGAGAGTTCGAATCCTGTGGCGCGAGGCATCAGTTTTTTCCGTGAGTCCGTAGACGAACTGAAAAAAGTGCATGCGCCGACGAGAGAGGAAACGCTGCGTGCAACAATTGGTGTGCTCGTGATGGTAGTGATCTTTGCTGTCTTTTTGGGATTCACCGACTGGATCGTCGGTTTCGCAATGCAGAAACTCTTCACCGCGTCCGTGTAGAAGACGGTCGGAAAAATGGGGAGCAATTAGGTCTTGAACGATGAGCGATGAACTGAATAACGACGCTGAGCAGACCGAGCAGGCATCAGGCCCGGCAGACGATGTGGTGCAGGAAGCTGCTGCCGGGGATATCTCAGCGGTGGTTCCGGGCGACGCTGCTGGAGACAGTGCCGGAGAAGTTCAACCGGAAGAAGCCTGTGATGTCCCGGCAGAAAGCCTGCCGCAGGAGCCCGCAGCAGCGTCCGCTGTGCGGAGCGTTGAGCCGGCAGCAGAAGCGCAGGCAGAGGCCGTGGTGCCTAAGGCGGAAAGCTCGGCCAAGGCGAAGAAGGCCTATGTCCCGCTTACAGATGAAGAGCGGCAGAGGTTTCCGTGGTATGTTGTCCACGTCTACTCGGGCTTTGAAATGAGGGCTAAGCTGACTCTCGAAGAGCGAATTCGCTCTGCCGGAATGATCGACCGTTTTGGTCATGTCGTAGTTCCGGAAGAGCGCGTGATGGAGCTTGTCCGGGGGGAGAAAAAGACTTCAACGCGGAAATTCTTTCCTGGTTATATTCTCGTGCAGTGCCAACTTGACGACGACACTTGGCACCTAGTAAAAGAGACGCCGAAAATCACGGGATTCGTCGGTGATTCACGCACTCCCGTACCGCTTTCTGATGCCGAAGTGCAGACGTTGTTCAGGCAGATGGAGGGCGGAGCGCAAAAAGCAAGGCCGAGCGTGAAGTTCGAGCAGGGGGATGCGGTAAAAGTGGTCGATGGTCCGTTCGCCGATTTCAACGGCACGGTGGATGAGGTTAAGGCGGATAAGGGCAAACTGCGCGTGCTGATCAGCATTTTCGGACGCAACACTCCGGTTGAGCTGGATTTCGTGCAAGTGGAGAAGGTTTAAGTTTTTCTGGCTGATATTTTTGTTTGGTATATCTCATGGCTGCGCCAAAAACACAGAAGAAGATTAATGCGCTGATTAAGCTGCAAATACCGGCGGGGCAGGCGAACCCTTCGCCTCCGGTGGGACCGGCGCTTGGTCAGCATGGTGTCAACATTATGGAGTTCTGCAAGGCGTTCAACGCCAAGACGCAGTCCCAAGCTGGCACTTTGCTGCCGGTGGTGATCACCGTATATGCCGATCGTTCGTTCAGCTTTATTGTTAAAAGTCCTCCCGCGTCCTTCTTGATTAAGAAATTTGCCAAGTTGGAGAAGGGTTCGGGCGAGCCGAACAAGAACAAAGTCGGCAAACTGAACATGAGCGATTTAGAGGAAATTGCGAAAATTAAGAAAGACGATCTGAGCGCGCATGACGTTGCCGCCGCGGTGAAAATTATCGCCGGAACTGCGCGCAGTATGGGAGTAACGACGCCGTTCAGCGAGTAACGCGATGATTTGGGACTTGGGCGCGGCGGCTAAAAAATAAAGTTGGGATCCGGCTATGGCAAGAAAAGGTAAACGCATTCAAAAATCTTGGGAACTTGTCGATCGCGCCAAGTTATACACATTGGCGGAAGCGGCAGAGCTGTTGTCCAAGATGCCCAAGGCGAAGTTCGACGAGTCAATCGATCTTGCGGTTAATCTCGGCGTCAATCCGCGCAAGGCGGAAGAGAATGTGCGCGGTACCGTTGCGCTGCCGCACGGCACGGGAAAGAAAATTCGTGTCGTTGCCTTTTGCAAAGGGGATAAGATTAAAGAGGCCGAAGCTGCCGGGGCTGATTTTGCAGGGGCCGAGGATTTGGTGAAAAAAATTCAGGATGGATGGCTGGATTTCGATGCCGCTGTAGCAAGCCCGGACGTGATGGGCCTTGTCGGGCGCATTGGTAAATTGCTCGGGCCGCGAGGACTGATGCCGAACCCAAAAGTGGGAACAGTGACTTTTGATATCGGCAAAGCTGTGGAAGCGATTAAAGCTGGACGCGTCGAGTTTCGTGTAGAGAAAGCAGGCATCGTGCATGTGAGCGTTGCGCGCCGGTCGTTTAACGCCGACGCCATTGCCCAGAATGCGCAGAGCGTGATGGATGCGATTGTGAAGGCCAAACCATCGGCAGCGAAAGGCACGTACATTAAGGCAGTACACATTTCCACAACAATGGGCCCCAGCGTAAAGGTTAACCCGGCGGACTTCCGCGCATAGTGAAAGGCAAAAGGCGGCGACAATGAATACTCAGGAAAAAGAACAAGTTGTAGGTGATTTGAGTTCTCGTTTTGCCGGTGCGCCGGCAGCGTTTCTTGTCGATTACATGGGTTGTACTTGCCAGGAGATAACCAACCTGCGAAACGAACTGCGCTCATCAGGGGCGAGTTTTGCCGTGGTTAAGAATACCTTGGCCAGACGCGCGGCTGCCGGGACTCAAGCCGAGAAACTCGCCGGGATGTTCGAAGGGATGACGGCAGTTGTCTGGTCGGGAGATGACGTGGCGCAGCCGGCGAAGCTGCTTAACAATTTCGCAAAAAGCAAAGAAAGCTTTTCAATTAAGGCTGGGGTGTTTGAGGGGGAGATGCTGGACGCAAAGGGCATCGAAGCCTTGGCGTCGATGCCGAGCAGAGAGGAACTTATTTCCAAGCTGCTTGCGCTGCTTAATGCTCCGGCAATTCAGCTGCTGCGCATGATTAATGCTCCAGCAGCGAGTCTGGCGCGGCTGCTTGAGGCATGGCGTGTGGAAATTGAGAAAAAAGATAGCCAGTAGAAGGGTGAGGTGTTGTGTTGCTTGCTTAGATGTGTTAGCAACATGCACCGATTTGTTAAATACCGAGTAAATATAGACGAAAAACTGAGAGTTATCTCGGGATTCTTGCCTGTGCGAGGGAGAATAGGATGAGCGAGCTAAATGTTGAGAGCGTAAAAGAATTTATCAAGGGAATGACCCTTATGGATGCGGCCAAGCTGGTAAAGGCTCTGGAAGACGAGCTTGGAGTAAGTGCTGCCGCTCCGGTGGGAATGCTTGCTGCTGTGGCGGCTCCGGGAGCTGGAGCTGGCGCAGAGGCCGCCGAGGAAAAGACGGAATTTACCGTAGTCCTTTCTGACGTAGGTGCGGATAAGATTAAAGTCATTAAGGTGGTGCGCGAACTGACATCGCTTGGTCTTAAGGAGGCGAAGGAGTTGGTTGAGGGAGCTCCCAAGCCCGTCAAAGAGAACGTGGCGAAGGACCAGGCCGAAGACGCGAAGAAGAAGCTTGAGGCTGTTGGCGCTAAGGTAGAACTTAAGTAGGTAATTCCCGAAA
>JAKPSH010000005.1 GCA_029555385.1 Pseudomonadota bacterium | reverse complement strand
AGCAGCGCCCAAGAAAGACCTCGGGCTTCTGGCGATGACTTACGGCAATATCTATGTGGCGCGGGTGGCGATGGGGGCCAACGATATCCATGCGCTCCGGGCGATTATCGAAGCCGAGCAGTATGCTGGGCCGTCATTGATCATTGCCTACAGCCATTGCATCGCCCACGGCTACAACCTGAAGTACGGCCTTAATCAGCAGAAACTTGCGGTTGATTCCGGCTACTGGCCGTTGTTCCGTTACAACCCGCTCCTTGCGGAAAAAGGCGAAAACCCGCTGAAGCTCGATTCAAAGGCGCCGAAGATTCCGCTTAAGGAATACATTTACAACGAGACGCGCTTTAAGATGCTGACCAAGGCGGACCCGCAGCGCGCGGCAATGCTTGCGGAAAAAGCGCAGGCTCATGTCAACCGCATGTGGAAGCACTACGAAGGACTGGCGCAGATGGGAGGAAGCACCTCAGCAAAAGGAGAAGAATAGATGGATCTTTCAACAACGTATTTAGGGCTGAAACTGAAGAGTCCGATTGTGCATGCTGCCTCGCCGCTTGCCAAAGATGTAGACAATGTCAAGCGGATGGAAGACGCGGGCTGCGGTGCCGTGGTCATGTACTCGCTTTTCGAAGAACAGATTAATCACGAAAAGCAGGAGCTCGATCATTTCCTAAACTTCGGTGCGGAGAGTTTCGCCGAGGCGCTGAGCTATTTCCCTGAGCCGGACGAGTTCCACAGTATTGACGCCGAAGAGTATCTGCGCCAGGTTGCCGCGCTCAAGAGCGCGGTCAGCATGCCGGTGATTGCCAGCCTGAACGGCGTGTCCCACGGCGGGTGGATAAATTATGCTAAAAAGATGCAGGAGGCAGGCGCTGATGCGATTGAACTGAACATCTACTATGTGCCGACTAGCCCAGAGCTTGCGGCTGAGCGTATCGAGCAGATGTATATCGACGATGTGAAGGCGGTTAAACAAGCGGTGACCATCCCCGTGTCGCTCAAGGTTGGCCCGTTTTTTACTTCTTTTGCCAACAGCGCGAAGCGATTCGATGAAGCAGGCGCGGATGGTCTGGTGCTTTTCAACCGCTTTTACGGCCCGGACATTGATTTGGAAAACCTGGAAGTTACGCCCAAGCTGGTGCTCAGCACGCCGGCGGAGCTGCCACTGCCGCTGCGCTGGATTGCCGTGCTCTACGGCAACATTAAAGCCGATCTCGCTGCGACGTCCGGTGTGCACACGGCGACTGACGTGGCTAAGACTGTGCTTGCCGGAGCGAGTGTGGCGATGGTCGCCTCAGTGCTGCTGAAAAAAGGAGTCGGGCATGTGGCGACAATGAACTCCGAGCTGAAGTCCTGGATGGAAGTGCACGAGTATGAGTCGATTGCGCAAATGAAGGGCAGCATGAGTTACCAGTCGGTTGCGCAGCCGGCAGCGTATGAGCGGGCGAATTATATGAAGACGCTCCAAAGCTACCGCTAAGACGGCGTTCCTGATAGCGGCTTCTGGCCGACCTCACACAAACGGGAAATTGCGGCTCAGTACCGGCCTACATCGAGTAGGCTTCCTTCGCCGCAATTCCCGTTTGTGCGATCTCGGCTCAGAATCCACTTTCAGGAACGCCGTCTTATGAGATGCCCGGGTGCATCATTAGTGCCGTTTGCGGTGTGCTGATAACGAAGCCTGGAGCTGGTGACAGAATAGCATAATCATGAGAATATTGCTGCGGCACGAGGCGCAGCGCCTTTAATGGTCTCTTGCGAAGCCTGTTCCATGTGCTAACAGCAGGAGTATGAAGCAAACCGCGGCAATTCTGCTGTCCGTAATCTTTCTGCTTAATGCGGGTGCGGCGGCGCGTGCCGATGAGGATTTGCTCAGAATCGGCGCGTTGTTTCCGCTCACGGGCAAGCTTGCGTCTTGGGGTGAGCAGGCAAGAAGCGGCGCCGAGCTTGCGGTCGAGCGCGCACGAAAGGAAAAGGGCGTCCGCATCCAAGTCGTCGTGGAGGACAGCGCCGGCGATGCAAAAAGAGCTGTCACTGCGGCAAAACGCCTCATTGAAGTAGAAAAAGTCGGTGTGCTTTTGGCTGCCGAGAGGTCGAGTTCTACACTGGCGCTGGCCCCGATTGCCGAACACGCCAAAGTGATTCTTTTCTCATCAGCGGCATCAGCAGATGAAATCAGCAGTGCCGGTGATTATGTCTTTCGCAACCGTGAGACGGGCGGTGCGCATGCGCGGGCCATGGCCGAATTTCTGGTCCGGAAGGGAGTGAAGAAGGCGGCGGTGCTGGCGGCGATATCGGCCAACAGTCTCACCTATGCTGCGGTGTTTAAGCCGCATTTTTCGGCGCTGGGCGGGCTTATCTCGCATTATGGAGAGTATCAGGATGATGCCGCGGATTTTCGCACCGAGCTGGTCAAAGCAAAAAACAGTGCGCCTCAGGCGTTTTATCTTTCTCCCACCACGGGCCAAGACGCCGGTGTCTTGGTCAAGCAGCTTCGCGAACTTGGTTATGATGGATTAATCACCGGCAATGTTGCTATTGAGTCTGAAGAGTTCCTGCGCGGGGCAGGTGCGGCTGCCGCAGGCGTTCATTATACTTATCCTGATTATGATGCTGGTGCGCCGGGAGCAAGAGAGTTTAGCGGGGTTTTTCGGGCGCGTTTCGGCACGGACCCCGATATTTTCGCGGCGAACACTTATGATGCGGTGCTGATTATTGCGCAGGGATTCGCTGCCTGCCGCGCTTCAATGCCCGATTGTCTGAAGGACTACCTTTATAGCGTAAAGGATTATCGGGGGGTGGGCGGGAATACAAGTTTCGATGAACACGGCGATGCCGTGAAGCCGATCATCATCAAGTGCGTGAAGGACGGAAAGTTCCAGAGAGCCTCCTGAAATATCGGGGTCAATTCCCTGCTAGCCGCGGATTAGTTCACCTGCCCAGAGCATTTTGCAGAATTGACGCCAGGGAATAAGTTCAATGCCGTCTTCAGTGCGTCGCGGCTCGTGCTCGCGAGTGACGACCACATGACGCCGAGATTTGTGCTCTTCGAGGAATGTTCTTATGCCCTTCAGCTCGTTTTGGCGGACAGACGCGGATGCTTTGCATTCGACGAGTAAAGCCGCTGCCCCGGCAACCAAATCTACATCGAGACCGGAGGATGTGCGCCAGTAAGCGAGCGGCATGTCAAGTTTCGAGTAGCTCAAAAAGGAACGTATTTCGTTGATTACGAAATGTTCGAAAGCACGGCCAAACACATCGTTACCTTCACTGATTACTGACACTTCGGGATTTAGCGCATTGGCGACACCGATATCAAAGAGATAGAACTTCAAAGTTTGTACAACCCGGCGTTTGCTTTTTTTCCGCCATGGTTCGAGTTCAAACCCCATCAGGGTGTCTCTAAGTAATTGGTAGTAACTGCGCACGGTGCTGGCAGATACGCCGCTTTCCCGGACGCACAGCGTAAGCTGCGCTGACATCCGACATGAGCAAGTCCAGCCGAAAAGCCTGAGCATAGCGTTGCGCAAGCAATGTAGTCTTTCCCGTCTGCCGAGGATACCCAAAAGGAAAGCCGCACCAGAGCCCTTAAGCGGGTTCGTTGGAATGTAAATATCTAATTTTCTTTGAATTTCTAAGAAGCGTTGATTCATCTGCCGCTTTTCATGTAAATCCGCAGGGGAGTCCACGAATTTCTTTAAGTTTTGGGGGTCAGTGCCTCATTGAGCGGAGCTCAAGTTTAGGAGGTGCGCGGGTTTCTGGCGTGCCGCGGCTCTAGTCCCCTGCGCGCTCGCTGATGTTCGTCTGAAGCCGATAGAGAAAGAGATCTTCCGTAATCAAAGATGTTCTCGCCGGGATAAATTTTGTGCGATAGCTCTGTGTCCCCACAATCCGCCAGTAGCCGTAGGTCTCCTGGCGATAAGTAAGCTGCTTTTGCGCCAGAGTGTATTCGCCGATAACCGGCTTTGGGCTTAAAAGGTAGAGTTGCGCATACTTGCGGCGGAGCATGGGTATCAAGCGCGGTATATCGCCGTCTTGGGCGATGTCAAAGATATTGATTTTCTGATAAACGGACAGACCCATTTTTATTTCCTGATCAAGTTTCAATCCGTCTTTTAGAATTAGAAGCAGGGCACCGTCGGGCACGACAGCCTTGATTTCCTCAAGAGCCTGATAGCTGCCATTCGCTTCTTTTCTGCCGATTTGGCGGCTGGAGAAGAACCCCCAATAGCAAAAACCAAGTACAAGAAATAGAGAAAGCATCGACGACAGACGCTTCGAGTGCGCGGCGCACCTTGCGGCACAAAAAACGCCAAGAATCAAGGCGAACGGCATGAAATCGCTGAACTGATACCTCGCATAGAAATACTGGTAAAGAAGCTCGCGTCTCACAACGAGGTGAAAAAGGGAAAGGATATTGAGCCACAGGCAAAGGGCGAGGAGCGGCGCCGGAAACTGCCGCGCGGAACTTCCGGGCAGCATAAGTATCGCCGGAATAACCGGCCACACGTAAATAAATAACACGAAGCCAGGATTGGTAAACGCCGCTTTTGGCCAAAATAGGTAGACTACGGTTATTTGCAGGAGGGCAAATACAAGTACCAATTTGAAAAGAGGAAATTGCGCTTGAAAAATCCGTTTGAGAAACCCAGATGAAAACAGCCGGCTGTTCTTTGCCATGAGGCGATCTAGAATGAGCATGCCGATTGGGAGCGATGCAAACCCCGATATCCAAAGCGCTTTCCAAATTCCCAAATGTAGAAACCTGGCAAACGTTTCCTCGTAAATATGCAAGGAATAGTGCGCGGAATACTGCAACCCGTAGAGCACAGAGACCATATAAAGCGTGATCACCGCGGTGGCATAGACCGACCGCGAGCCGTCTTCCAGAATCTTCCTCGTTTAGGGCATGTGCGGCGGCGTATAGAATAACGAAAAAAGGCATTAACAAGAATCCGGAAATACGGGTCAAAAAGAGACAAAAGAACGAGGCCGCAGACAGCCCAAGAAAAAGCACGGCGTAAGTCGCACAATGGCGGTGGTCCCAAAACCGGACGAGATACAACAAGCCCAGGGCCGTAAACGCCAGGGAAGGAGTTTCGCTAACCGGTAGTTTCGCAAAATAGGCATGTAGCGGATGCACGGCAAGGACAGCCGCGGCAAGCAGAGCTATGTCTTTTCTTTTGGTCGCATAGAAGAGAGACAGAGCAAGAGCGCAAACTGAGAGAAAGGAAAAATAGACATTGGACCAAGAACGATTTTCCGGACCTAGGACCTTGGCGAAGATACTCATCCACAACGGGTGGAGGTGGTAGAATTGGAACAGGTAGCGCGATTGATCAAGGTCGAAAATGAATATTCCCGGAATGTGGAAGCGGTACTTGTTCCACAATACCCATGATGAATGGCTATGGGCATCGTAGTACTGCAGCAGTTCGGGGTCGTCCTTAACGGACTCTCGAACTTTATCAATAGTATATACAGTGGAGCTGCTGTCGAAATGCTTTGAAATATTAACATATGCGCCTTGGTCTTGCCCGCCGATTTCGTATCGGTAAGGCTCAAATCTGAACAGAGAAAAAAGTGCGAGCACGGCAAGAACAGCGGCGACGCTCGCGGTACGTGCCTGATAAATAAACAGCGCGCGAAAGCTCAAGACGAAGATACCGGCAGCGCATAGTCCTAAAAGCAGCGCAAATAATCCACGAAATGCTCCCAACGCAAGAAGAGCAACGGAGATACAACTGGTGATCAGTGTGAAAAAAGCGGCGATATCAAACACGGTGAGACTGCGGCTGCTGTTCTCCTCGCTTTTGCGTCTTTGTGCGCCGCGGCTCAGTGAGTCCTCTGCCGTTTTAAGTTCAGGTGCGTTAGTCATACGGTTTTAGCGAAAGCATTTTTAAAATAACAGAAAACGTTATGCGGACAGTGCCTCTCCCCGGATACCACTCTTTTTACACTGCCGCCAGTCAGCCAACAACTGCTTTCCGTTGCTGGCGGCGGCACGGCTTTCCTGATACGATTTACGCCTGCATCATAGAAACCTTTTTGCACTGCTGACTCAAGCATGATGAAAATACTATCCTGGATGAAGCGGCATCGCCGAACAGTCCCGGCCGTTGTATCGATCGGTTTAATTGCGGCAATATTTTTAATGATCGATAGCCGCCGCTTGCTTGAGAATCTGCGGCACGCCGATCTGCTATGGTTCGGTGCCGCCCTAGTTTTGTTTGTGCCGCAGATAATGTTGACGGCGCTTCGGTGGCACATTCTGGTGCGCAATTGTGCGAAGACTTCATTTAACGAATCTTTTACGGTGGTGATGGCTGCGCATCCGCTTAATCTCTGTCTCCCCGCAAAGGCGGGAGATCTGTTAAAGGCGTTATTTCTTAAGCGCCGTTCAGGGGTGCTGCTTAAGACCGGAGTCTCGATTGTTGTTTTGGAGCGAGTGATGGACCTGGCAGTGTTGTCGTGTCTTATGCTGGCTGGTCTTTTCTTCGTCTGGCCTGGAAACGAAGCAGGTTTAACGGCGCTCATCTCCGGTGCTGCCGTATTGACCAGTGCACTAATTTATTTTTTTCTCCAGCTTGCGCCGATACCGCAATGTTTCAGCAAATATACGCACACCGGGTTCTTAGCTGCGGCCAGGGAAGCAATCGAAGCGTCCCGGTCCTATTTCACAAGCCTTCTGCACTCGGCGCGTGCGCCGCAGGCGGTGGGCCTGTCGTTTATACTTTGGTTCTTTCATTTGGCGCAGTTTGTTTGCTTTTTTAAAATGTTCGGCGCATCGACGCCGGCTCTTTTGGTGATTGCTTGTGTGCCGCTTGCCGTCATGGTAGGTCTTCTTCCGATAAGCTTCGCCGGCCTAGGGACGCGCGACGCGGTGCTCATTTGGCTTTTTATGTCTTGGGATCCGCCGGACCTGCTTGCCGGCGTCGGGCTCATGTCGCATCTTCGCTACATAGTTCCTGCGCTCCTCGGCGTGCCTGCGGTTCGTTATCATCTGTCAGCAGTTAAGGAGTTGCGCGGTGAATCAGAAACATGACCAGACAGTTGATGTTCTCTTTGTCAATCCGCCTTCCCCGGACCGGTTTGTTTACATCCGCGATATAAACCGCCATGGACGCTCCTCGTGGGAACGCATGATTTGGCCGCAGACGAACCTCGCTTATCTTGCGGCCGTAGCCGGGGAGCTTGGTCTGAGCGCTGATATTGTCGACTGCATTGCCGAGAGCATTTCCTGGCCGGATTACGAAAATATCCTTCGGCGTACAAAACCCCGTTATTGTTTCAGCAACATCATTTCCGCAACATATTCAAATGATGTTCGCGCTTTGCAGCAGGCCAAGGATATCTCCGCCGCGGTAACAGTGGGCATGGGGCCGCATATTACCGATTCGCCTGAGCGTACGCTTGAGGAAGCTCAGGGTCTTGATTTTGTTATTTGTCACGAGGCGGAGGCTACACTCGCCGAGCTCCTTCGCGTGTACGAGCAGGAGAGTCCGCCGACAATCGACCGTCTGAATTGCGTGGCCGGCATCGGGTTTGTGCCGGGAAGAATCGTTCCCGGGGAGCCGATGACGCCGATCGTCACTGAGCAGCGGCCTTTTATCAGCGACATGGATTCTCTGCCCCGTCCGCGCCACGATCTGCTGCCCCTTAACAAGTACTGGGCGCCATTTCTCGGTAATTACACTTTCGTTGAGGCAAGCCGGGGCTGCACTTACCGGTGTATATTTTGCCGCCAGGCGGTGATGTGGCAATGGCAGTACCGCAAGCGTTCGGGCAAGGCGATAGCGGAAGAAGCCCTCTATGTTCACTCTTTGGGGGTGAAGAACATCCTTTTTCACGCGGATACTTTTACACTTGACTCGGCATTGGTCGAGGAGTTGTGCGCGACATTGATTGCTGCAGGTTCGCCTTTACGCTGGGCGTGCAATACCCATGTGCTGAACATTATTAAGAAACCTGAACTTGTGCCGATGATGAAGCAGGCGGGGTGCTGGATGATTGCTGTGGGAATTGAGTCGGGGGACGATCAAGTGCTGCGCAATATCAAGAAAGGCATCACTGCTGCGCAGGCACGGACAGCGGTTCAAATTATTGATCGCGCAGGCATCGAAGCCTGGGGTTATTTCGTGCTCGGTTTTCCGGGTGATACCAAAGAGACCCTGGCTAAAACCACTGATTTTGCCCTTTCGCTGCCGCTCAAGATGGCAAAGTTCGATATTGCCGCGCCTTATCCGGGGACTGAATTTCACCGCTACGTCAAAGAGCATGATTACCTGAAAATCAGCAAGTATGAGGATTACGATCAGGACGCATCCGCTGTCGTTGAATACGACGGTCTTTCGCGTGCGGAGATAAAACGCGCTGTGCAGCGCTCGACAAGGAGGTTTTACTTCCGGCCGCGGATGATTCCCAGAATTCTTAAAGAAATGCTTAAGCCGATGTCTTTTATATCCATTCTTTTTATCGCACGTGATTTCTTTCTTCTGCTCTCGTCAAAGCTGCACAGCAGTGAGCCGGAGAATGAAGATACGGCAGCAGCGCAGCGGCGAACAAACGAGAAATCCTCATGTTGTTGACCGCCGCCGCGGTGCGTTTCAACGTTCAGCGGATTACGGCACGGTGACTGTACGTTTTGCAGCACTAGCAAACATCGAATCGGCAGCGATCTCGTGCTTTTAATACCAAAACTTGATTTCCGTTGTTAAATACTGTAGTTATTCGCGTGGTTTGTCAGGTCTGCCATCCGTGGAGAATCGCGATGAATGCGCCCAGGACATGGAACGGTCTTGATATCGTTCTGCCGGTCTACAACGAAGAATTGCCGATTGTGCATGAAGCGTTGGATAAATTGGCGCAGGTTTTCTCTAACATGCCTGATGTTACGATTATCGTGGTCAATGATGGCTCCGATAAGTCCTTTGGGCTTGACAGCTTGGCACACTGCGACGGCATCCTTTATTGTGAGCACGAAGAGAACCGGGGGTATGGTGCGGCGCTTAAGACCGGGATACTTGCCGGCCGGGCGCCCTGGATCGCGATTGTTGATGCGGACGGCACTTATCCGATAGAGGAACTGCCCAAGCTTCTTGCGCAGATGGAAAAGCACGACATGGTGATTGGCGCGAGAACCGGTCCAGTCAGCGAGATTCCGCGGCTGCGGAGATTTCCAAAAAGCATGCTTAATCTCTTTGCTTCTTTAATGGCCGGAGTTTTTATCCCCGACTTGAACAGCGGAATGCGCGTTTTCTCGCGGCAGCTTTGCTACTACCTATGGGGATTTTTTCCTGCCGGTTTCAGCTTTACGTCTACGCTGACGATGGGCGCCCAGATGGGCGGTTTTCGCACGAAGAATGTTCCAATCAACTACTATAAACGCTCCGGACAGTCCTCAATCCGCCCGGTGCATGACACAATCAGATTCTTCCGTATTGTCTGCCGGCTGGGGCTCATTTTTTATCCAATGAAGCTCTTTGCACCGGTCGCAGTACTCCTGTTTGCCGTTGGGTTTGTCAAAGCTGTATTTCGCGACTACTGGCTTATCGGCACGATCGGCGCAACCTCACAGACGACGATGCTCGCCGGTCTTGAGATTTTTATGATTGGGCTTATTGCGCACCTGATTGTGCTCAACCGGTCGTTTCATTTGGAGCCGGCGGCGGAACCGGGCAGACTTGCACACTCCGGAGAGGGACCGGAAGACGCGCTTCGGAAAGCTGCAAACATGTGAGGTCTTTTGACCGGAATCAAACAGGCCGAGAATATGGAGAACACCGCAAAATCGATCGAATCGGCAGACCGCGAACTTTTCGACAACATAGCGCACTCCTATGTTCAGAAAGACTTGAAGCCGTACTGCCGCATTGCCAGGCGGTTGCGTCTTGAGCGGACGCTGAAGAACATTCCCCGGCCGATGCGCGCCCTTCTCGAAGGCGGATGCGGCGCCGGATTTTCCGCAGATTACCTTAAAGGCGAGTATATCCAGTTCGTTGGTTTAGACTATTCTCAGGGTTTGATTGACTATGCTGAACGGTACAACGGCGGCAAAAACGTCCTGTTTGTCTGCAAGAACATTACGGATTATACCAGCGCGGAACAGTTTGATGTAATCTTTATGATTGGCGTGCTGCACCATATTCCCGATCCGGCAGAAGTGCTCCAGCATCTCAAGCGGCTGCTTAAACCCGCCGGGGTGCTGGTGGTCAACGAGCCTCAACGGGGCAATCCCTTGATTGGGCTTCTGAGAAGAGCCAGAAAATTCATTGACCCCAAGTATTCCGCTGATCAAGTGGAATTTTCCGCTGCCGAAGTAGAGGATTTGTTCCGCCGGTGCGGCTATGCTGTAAGTTCTTTCCCGCAGGGAGTCTTTTCTACCCCGTTGGCGGAAACGCGCTTGCTTCCGGACTTCGTGGGGTTTCCTTTAGCCGTCCTTTTTAAGTATTTGGACCCGATCGTTGAAATAATGGTCAACCTCCCAGTTTTACGCCGGGTTGCCTGGAATATCGTGGTGGAAGCGCGGCTCGGTCCAAGAGAAGGCACCCCAGAGAATTAGCGTCATTGCGGAGGAAGTTGATCCGCGGGTGATTACCGAAGATATTCTATTATTCCCCGTGTTCGAAACGCTGCGCGATTCCGCCGGCGAGAAACGGTATCGGCTCCAGGCACGGTTCGATATGGATAAACCATTGCAGTAGCGCCTTAAAAGGGGGTGGAATGACAAAGAGGTATTTTTCTTCCCTAAGCTTCCATCCCAACTGACGCATGATCGTCTTCATCCGTCCGGGCCAGAAATTGTTTTCGGCGGTCTCCAGTGCGTGCCTGACGAAAACGTAAGGGTTAGCGGCGTTGGGTTCGATGGTGAGCCAGGTTGTCCCTTTTTTGATATGACGGTTTAAGGATGATACTACGTGCTCCATATCACGCCCGTGATGCAAGACATCATTTGAGAGCACCCAATCGAAAACAGCTCTAACGGAATGGCGCCGGAGAGCTTTTCACTGAACTCGGAGGTAAACGTAACATTCTTCAAAGCGTTATTTGCTGTCTGAGGATTGGGCGCTGGTAACAGACGCAGACTGGATGAATAGCTTTTGGCGCCTGTTTTATTGGCCAACTATGGCCGACGTTGTTTCACGCCTTAATTGCGTAAATCAACCGGCCGCCGAATAGCTCTTCGTTAGTTGTCTTTCGCACGCGGCACGCAAGTCCCGCCCCAATCATGCGTGCAACCGGACGGGGCGTCTTGGCGGAATTGCGGCGTAGTTTTAAGGTGCGCTGTATTTCGATCGGTCTTTTCCGACGGCCAAAGAGTCTGAACAACACACCAGAGGTGCAATTAGCAATGGTCTCGAAGCGCCGGACCGCTAAGCGGGGAAAGTAATTCTTTATCATTACGCGCGTGAAGCCCGCTTCGCGCAGAGTCGATTCCCAGGCTTCGTCATTTAAGTAATACAAATGAAGCAAGCGCCGATCGAAGTCCTGCAAGTATTCGGAGCGTGATGATTCAAAAAACGTACGCCACAACAAGCCAGGACCGGAGAAGCAGCGGGGCAAATCAGAGGAGGGTACAGTTGCAACAAAGGTGCCGCCCGGCTTTAACACGCGGCAGGCCTCCGCGAGAACGGCTTGATAAGCTGGTATATGCTCTAGGACCGAGTTGGAAAAGACGAAATCAAAGGTATTGTCCGCTGCGGGAATATGATCACCGCCGGCGCATTCGAGCTGAGCGTACAGTGACTCACCCTGCGCGAGTGCAAGTTCCTCGGCATCGGGTTCAATGCCCATCAGCTTGCGTCCGGGAAAGGAACGAAAAACCAGCCTGGTCAGTCTCCCGTCACCGCAGCCAAGATCAAGGCCATAGCCATCCGGAAGTCCGTGCTGATTAATTGCATCAATTTCAAACCACCGCCAGAATGCTGTGGCTGGTTGAAACGGATACTCGACGATCAAGTCAGTCAGCAGACTGAGCGGAGGTGGTGTGCGCTTTTCGTCTGCTGAAATCGTGTTGGATTCTGTATTGGGCATCCTATCCTTTTGCCTCTTTTACCTGAACTATGCAATCAGTATCTATTGCTTGTCCGTGCCGACTGCTGCGGTGCCACGAGCGGTTGAGCTTTTTCGGGGCAGGGAAAGCCGAAGACCGATCAGAGCCGCCGCGAATAAAGCAGAGGCGAGCAGAAGAAACAACGGCAGCGCCTGCCAGCGCTGCTGCACGACTTCCCGGACGAACGTTTCCCGCCAGGAAAGGTAAACTCCGAAATTGATCAGCTCGCTGCTCTGCGAATGGATCGGGGAATGCCCAAAGAACATGCCATTTGTCAGTACTGCGAGCAGCATTTTCCAGGTGACAATAAATTGTGAAAGGCTGGGCAAGAAATCAATAGGCAACTGAGACGTATTGGTGTTGTCGCGAAAGTGATAGAACGAGGAAGTGGCTACCACGAGAGCGGGAAGCTGCACTAAGAATCCGCATACGACAAGAAACCAAGACAAGATGCGTCCCCGAAGGTCTGCCTCTTCGTAAAAAGTCGCGCCTAAAATGACAAGCCAAGGAATAAGGGTCGCTAAAAGGCGAGGTCCCCAGCCGTGGTGTCCAGCCCAGAAAACGAGCGGAGATATGAGAATTAAGAGAATAATAGTGTGTACCGCCATAAAACCTGTTTCCAAAGGGTGCTTGCGGAAGAATCGTGGGAGAGCGAGCAACGCGAGCAAGGTTATCGGGGCATACCAGATGATTCCCCTTCCGGGGCTAAGCAGGAGACCAAACAGTCCTTCGTAAAACGGTATTTTGCGCGGACGCGCAATCGTCTTGGTGACAGGGACGGGAGTAAACAAGCCGAAAACATTATAGCGGTCCCAAGCCATATAGAGTAGTGCGAGGATTACCGGCAGGAGAAAAGCAGCCATCAGGGCGGCCGCTGACCTCAGGCGCCGGTCCGAAGCTTCAAAGGACCTCAGCGCCAGATAAAGAAAGCCGGGAATAATTACCAACCCGGAGGTCAACTTAAATAAGCATGCCAGAGCCGCCACTATGCCAGCGCAAAGTGAAAGAGCGTACGAATTAGCGGGTGGCGCTTTTAACGCTTTCATCAGGAAATACAAGACACCAACAGCGAAAGGAATGGTTAACCCGTCGCGCGTGTCTTGCGCTACCATAACAGTAGCAAATGTGGAGAGGAGAGCGGCGCTTGATGCCCAGGCGGCGGTGCGAAACGATATGCCGAGTTCAGTGAGCAGGAGAAAGATCAACAGGCCCGTTAAGGGAAGAATCGCTAAATGGGGCAGGGCGACGAAGGCTAATTCGGCATTCCATTGCGGATAAGCCGGTTTTATGAGGCTGTCTATCGCTCTCCCCGCAGCCATCATTATGGCATAGAGCCAAGGAATTCCCTGTTCATAAGCGAGATGAGCGTAACCGTCTTTACCAAACGTAAAGAGAATAGGCATGGGCAAAGTCTTGGCCGGTGTGTCGCCACCCCAGGCGAATATCCCAGTTCTCAAATATGTATCGGCAACACCCATTACCGAACGCAGGTCAGAGGTGGGCGACCGCAAAACAAGAAAAACAGATAAGATAAGATGTAAGACGCACAATGAAGCTATGGCAAGCGTTCGCGATCCGTATAAATCGCACCTCGTGCATTGCGCGGGAATTAAAGCGTTTCTGAACCAGTAACGGCCGCAGCAATATAGAAGAGCTAAAAGTAGAACTATCCCAACTACAAAAAGTGCGCCATAAACAAGCCGGGCCCGGCTGATGGGAAAGGGTCTGATGCCTTTCGCTGCAAGCGTAATTGAATAAGGTGTTTCAATGCGGCAGCCGCCGCGGCCACATGAGACCTCGCCTTTACCGGCGTCTTTGACGAATTGTTGAGTGGTCGTCGACCAGATGACCCTATTCCATAATACTAAAGATAGGCGGTAGAGCCGGAGCGAGCGAAAGCCGTTTTCAAACGTGAGATAAAGATCGGTAATGGGCAGGGCCGGCAGCTGGGCCTGCCATTGGCGCGGGCCAAAAAACATTACCACCGACTTATGTTCCGGCGAATAAAGATCTAACACGCTGCTTCGACCGTTGACTGTCACGCGCGCTTTGCCCGACCAAGGGTGCTGCAACAAGCGGAGCGTCAGACCTTTGCTTTTGCCCCGCCAGCGTATTGCCGACGGTGCGCCACTGCACATCGGTGCGCCTTTTGCCAGATCGCAGCCCGGCTCAAAGCGCAGCTCTTGCCAAGGGATACTACGGCCATCACCGTCAAAAAGGCTCAGCAGCCACACTTCCGCGCCCTGGGCCGCCGCGTGCTTTTCCCCAAGAACGGTGATTTCAAGCTCATTTTGCGCTGTTTGCGCAAGTGCGCTAAGCGTGTTTTGAGGACTCATCTGCACATAATCTTCTTTTCCCGGCCCATACTGAAGCCGTACGTCGCCATTCTCGCGGGAGGCGAGTTCCAGTTCGGCCTTTAAGCCGCTCAGCGGATAGTGCGCAAGAAGGATCCATGCGGCAAGCAGCCCGAAGATTAGAGAAAAGACGGCAAAAAGTGCAATACGCGCACGCATCTTGAGTTGGGTGCGCGGCTTTAACCAGCCGCAATTTTTCGCGGGATCTCATCGCCGGAGCCGTCGGCGAACGGCTGCGATTGCGATGGATCCAAGCGCTTACTGGACAAGGCTGTCAGACGGATGATCCCCAAGCCTAAATCGACGCTGAAGCAGGCGGAGGCGACGAAGGTGTAAATCATAATGCGAATCAGCGGTCCCATTTGGAAGAACTCGCCGAAGCCTGCGCGCTGCCATTCGATACACAGCCATATTGCTTCCGCAAATGCACAGCCAAACAAGCCGGCTGCGGCATAGAACGGTGCTGCATTATCGTTGACTCGCACCAGAGCTGCAATCAGCCGGCTTTCGTTTAATCCGCTGACATGCAGTGCTCCCTTGAGCAGCAAGGAAGCAGAAGCAAAAAGTGCAAAAGGTACGGCTAGGGCGATAGCGATAAAAGCCGAATGGAACCGCAGGTGACTGCCTGGCGCCCAGTAGTTTGTGAGCGAGAGTGAGGCTGCGAATATTAACAGCAGCACGCTAAGCAACGTCGGAATCAAAATCGTAATCAATGAAGGAGCATTGCCGATGATGAAGCGCAGATGACGCCAACCATCGCGCCAGCGTTTCATATGAGGCGCATGTCCCCGGCGATCTTTGCGGAATCCGATCGGAACTTCAAGGTATGAAATTTTGCGTTGGGCGATGCGAATCAGCATTTCCGACGCATACTCCATTCCCGGGCAGCGCAAATTCAATCCAGGGTATATCGAGCGCGGAAAAGCCCGCATTCCGCTATTGCAGTCAGACAATTCGAGTCCATAAAGCAAGCGGATAAAGAAAGACAATACGGGGGTGCCGAGATGCCGGTTTAAAAGCGGCATCGCACCTTTTTCCATTTTCCCCAGCAATCTGCTTCCCAACACAAAATTGCTGCGGCCTTCGAGCAGCGGTTGAATTAGAGAGGAAATCTCGATAAACGGGTAGCTCATGTCGGCATCGGCAAAGACCACGTAATCAAAGGATGCGCTGCATATGCCGTGGTGAAGTGCTGCGCCATAACCCCGTTCAGGAACATCCACGACGCGCGCTCCTTGTTGCTGTGCGATTGATATGCTGCCGTCGGTGCTTCCGTTATCAGCCACCAAAACTTCGCCTGGTAGTCCGGCGGCTTCAATGCCGCAAAAAGCTTCATCGACTGCCTGACCAATGGTTCCCGCCTCGTTGAGGCAAGGAATTACTACCGAAACACCGCGCTTAGCCATGGTTATCTACCTCGCAGAATATCTGCATAACATTGCCCTGTTTTATGCCATGACCAAGTATTCAGTGCAAGGTTGGATATCCGTTCACGTTCGATATCTGAAACAGGCAACTTGCTCAAAAGCTTAGAAAATTCCAGATCAAGTCCGTGCTCTAAATCCGGCGCGCCGTGGAGCATCTCTCGCGCGTCAGAAAGCGCAAATTTATTTTCGCGGGATACGAGACAGGGAAGTCCGCAGGCAAGAGCTTCCTGAATCACCAGAGGAAACCCTTCGCCGACGCTGGGCAACACAAGTGTATCCGCCAAGTGATAGAAGCGGATAATTTGCTCTTGCGGCAGGAAGCCCGCAGCGGTGACATTGGGCAGATTCCAGGTTTCGGGTTGAATCGGGCCGCGCCCGATTAAAACCCACCTAACTTCCGGGTGTCGCGCGGCCAGTCTCCGTATATGCTGCAGACCCTTTTTTTCAACAAATCGGCCAACAAAAAGACAGACCTTGTCCTGCGGTTCTAAGTTTGCCGCACTTCGTTCGTGTGCTCGCAACTGAGGCTGGAAGCAGAACAGCTTGGTATCAAGTCCGTTCTGCACGACACGCGGGGAATTTACGAACACACCATTTGCATAAGCATTCTTGACCGTATCGCTAACAAACGCGACTTGATCAACGCGCTTGAACGCCGGCCTGATGCAAAGTGTATCAAGAGCGTTCATTAAGCAGCGAAAAACGCAGTTCTTAAATGGAACAACGCCAACATGTTGAACAAGGGCGATCCTTTTCCCGTAACGTCGTGCGAGAGCGATCGCGAACTGGTGATTGATGTATGCGGCATCATGAATGAGCAGTGCATCGCATTGGCTAATTTCGCGCCGAAGGCGCAACAGTGATCGTGGGCCCCAAAAAGGAAAGGGCACTCCAAAAAGTCCTTCTGTGAAGTCACACCCGTTCATCGGCAAGCGGACAACGCCAGGAATTTCGTTAATCCCTGGTTCCCACGATGCCGCCCAGCGGACCTCAAATCCATAGTTAACTAATTCCCGGCAAAGGTGAGCCGCTACGATTTCGATTCCGCCGCCGTGATTCTCGAAAAAATGGGTAATGACGAGAACGCGATTATTCATGGACAATGCAGATTGATCCCGGCCGGTTGTTCAAGTTCCGCAATGATTTGCAGCTGGAGGCCGAGGACGCGGCGTGCGGAACGGGAATCAATGAATTCGGGACCCTGCCGCACGCGGCAGGCTTCAAAGAAGCGGCGGAAAACTTCTAGATTTCCATAAAGACAAGATCCCCGGACATGCTGTAAACCGGGAACCAGGTAGCCGCGCCAGTGCTGCAGTGAAAACTTAAGCGACGTGGCAATCACATCTTTCGCTGTATGCAGACCGTCATTCGGCAGACGCACGTAAATATCGCGAAATAAATCGACCATACCGGTTCCCTCGGTCCCCGCAACGGTGACGAACCATTCGCTCAAAGCCGCGCTGAAATTCATTGATAGACGAACGGGCAGCCCTGCTGTATCAGAAAACGCCGCAGATACCATGGCCGGAGTATTCTCATTGTTTGGAGAAGGAAGCGACATGACCGAACGCAGTTTTAACTCATTTTTACAGAGGCGATCGATCATGTAGAGCAAGTGCGGACTTTCGTCAAAAAAGAGGCCGCCGGGCAGGGCGTTGTACCATCGCGGAAGGCGGCGCCGGGGGTTTGAAAACTGTATGCCTTCAACGGAAATGATGTTGCCCAGCTCTTTGTTTTCGATGTCGCTTAGAAGCTGCGATGCGCTCCGGCTGAATTGAAAGTTATGCACAATCGCAAGTATGCGGGCTTTATTACGGGCACAGGTCTGCAAGTCGTCTGCTTCGGCATGCGACATTACAAATGGTTTTTCAGTAATGACGTCCTTTCCTGCTTCCAGGCAGCGTTTTACTAGCGAGTAATGCGTTTGCGGCGGAGTAGCGACACAACAAATTGAGCAATCCCGAAACCACGGAGTTTCAAAACCGTTTTCGATGCTCGCGTAGTTTGTGATGCCGTGGCTTGCCGCAGCCGTGCGAGCGTTTTCCGTAGTGCGATCGATAATGCCAGTTACCTCTGCTTGCGGCTGCTGCCGGATCGATGGAAGATGACGATGCAGCGCGACCCAACCGGCGCCGATGATGACGATTTTTAACGTATCCATGTCCTAAATCCCGTCAAACGCTGAAGTTTGCTTGCGGCTATCATTAACATCTGTCTTGCGGTTCGAGCAAATAAAGATCCTAATTATTGAAATGAGCAGGCCTCGTCCGCAGTTATTGTGAAATCTGTGACGAGAAACGGTTTATCACCTGCTTGCCAGAGCCTCACTTCCATATCTGAAACTTCGTCGCCCAGCACGGTAAATTCAACGTCTGCTGCGAAACCATGTGATAGCTGACGCAGGTTGTCTCTGGAAAAAAACGACAGTGGTTTAATTGTTGTCAGCCCGCCGCCGTAAACAATGTCTATGCCGATAATTGGGCTATCTTTGCCGCCGGTGGTTTGAGGGCGACTGTCGAATTTCAGCACATACCTTGCGCGGTATCGTCCGCGTTTTAGGGGCAGATAAGGCCCGTATAAGGCGGTGCGCGGTTTGGGACTCGCCAGAGGATCAATTGCGAAACCATCATCAACCTTTGCCGCGATATCGGAATGTTTTAGGTGCGCAAGGAATGGGCTCGATTCCTGCAAGGAGGGGGAAAAACTTGGGAGCTCATTACGCAGAAGATTAGTGGAGATGAAGAATCCGGAATCGCTCACCCGGTAATGGCGGCACAACCCCGATGACGGCTGATTGGCGAGCAGCCATGAAACTGACGGACGGGAGTCATCGTGAGTCTGGCCGCGTTCGTGATAAACAATCGTATTGAGAGTCTTATAAACTTGGCCCCACAGTTTCTTCTCTGGCGGGAAAAGGCCTCCGGCCAGTGAGACCACTGGCTGATCGAGGACGGCTTGGCCAAGCTCGTTGCCTGCCGAGATGAGTTTGTTGGCGAAGTCGGCTAGCGTCCTTGCTCGATGCGGGGAAACTTGCGGTCTAAAGTTAAAAGAAGGGCAATCGGTGCAGTCTCGCCAGCCCCAAGTCGATGAGAGCAGGACCAGGCAAAAGCCGGCAAGATTAAGCAAACGCTTTGCTCCTCTTAATTGGGATTCAGGACTCAACAGTGGTGCAGCTAATGGCCAAAAGATCGCCAGAAGGAAGGGAAATGAGTAGTAGCCCCAAAGCTGCGAAGGTCCATGCCTAATCGCGAGCAGGCTCAGCAAGAACCAGGGTGTCACAGCAATCCAACCGGCGACCGGCCAAAATGTTCTAACTGCTGAGGCCCAAATAAATGTGGAAAGAAACGGATAGACTATGTAATGCCGGTTCTCGAAATACATCTGTAGGCGGTGAAGGAGCAAATCAGGGCTCAGGTGAGCAAATGGCGGACGGCCCAAATATACGGCATCAAGCGCGTTGTGTCCTGGGAAGTACACTTTCTGCAAACAAATGGCACAAATAGCATAGACTAGTCCGGAGACGAGAAGGACGGGCGTGGCGCGCGGCAGCTTCTTTTCCGTCCGCAGGATTGCGGATAGCGCAAGCAATACAGCGAGCAGTCCAAACGCATGCAAGCCCGCATCCTCGCGAACAAGCAACGCGATGATAAACGCAAACCACGCAGAGCGGGTTCGGCCCGTCAAAAGTAGTGCAATGAAGAACATAAGCGCCGCCGATATTGCCGGTTCGTAATGCGGGTAGCCAGCCATACTCAAACTTAGTCCGTTAAACGAAAAAAGTGTGGCAACCAGCGCTGAGAAAAAAGCCGGCAAAGGGCGGGTCAGTCTATAGCCGGAGACGAGGACGTAAAACACGGCGAGTCCGCAAGCGGCGTAGACGGTCGCAGTAAAAGCAGCAAAGTAACTGATGGATCCGAACGGCCAGAGGCTGCTCAAGCAGGACAAGATGCTGAGCAGCGGCGTAAAGTGGATGAAGAAGAAACTACGCATCGAGCTATTAATTGCTGGCGGATGTTCCAAGAAAAAGTTGTTGTGCCAAATCATTGCAGCCAGCCATCCAGCGTCATGGAAGGGTGCGCCGGATAAGTAAAATTGATTTAGGATTAGATTGAAGTAAGCAAAAAAGGGCAAAGCGAATACGATAAACGCAAGAACCATGTGGTAAGCGCGAAGTTTCTTCCCGAAACAATCCGGAACCGGCATGTTCTCTTTATCCATTAGGCTCGAATAACAGAAAGAAAAGAAGGAAACCAGCGTTAAACCGGAACCGGCCATGCGGTGCACCAACCAAACTGATTCGCCGGCTATTTCCTAAATCGCCGCGCGATCAATCAACCCACCGGTCAGTGCCCCGTCGCATTGGTAGCTCACGATAGACTTGCTCCGTGGGCAGAGCTTTACGAACAAACCCGCTTCCAGCATCGGCAAGTGCAAATGCACGACATCGGCTGTGCGGGCGAGCCGGCGAAAGTTCCAGATAAACTCAGGGCTGATGTAGCCTTTGTGCAGGCGAAGCAAGAGGCGCGAGCGGACAACATGGACGTGATTGATTGTTTCGTGAAGAGGCAAATCCTGGCAATGCTGTCCTGTGAGCACCGTGACATCGAAGTCGCCGCATAAACCCTCAGCAATCAGGCGGGCAAATTCTGATACACCACTGATATATGGATAATAATAGTTGAGAACGATGAGAGCGCGTTTCTTCATTCTGTTGCGAATTATTATTCTCGAATGCGGGCCTTGAACCGTGCTTGCGCGCTCATTATCTAGTAAATTTCAAAGAATAGCCAGACAGCAAAATAAGGTAAGCCGGACAACCACGTGAGTATGTTCATCATCATAAGAAAAGATGAGTGATAAAGCGATCCTGCTGTCCAGAATGATCATCATATCTTACCAGATACTGTGCAAGAATTTAATGTTCGGCATAGCATTGTTCATTACTACTTGACACGAGACCGGTAAATGAAGCTTTGGATGAAAATTGGCGGAGGTTTCTGCCTTATTGTTCTGATCGCGGTAGGCTCGGGTGTGCTTACGCTCCAAGCAGTGCGTAAAGTTGAGCGTGCAAGCAGTGTGCTGTCAACCGAAACGATGTCTGCGGCGCAAGCAGCATCGCAGCTCTTGGATAGCTTTACCGCAGCTAACCTGGCCATGCTTTATTTTTCCATGACCCGGGCGGATAGCGACTATCAGTCTGTCGTTTCGGGCATCGGCCAGACGCAGGGAGTGCTCTCTGAAATCCGAAAGGTTGCCGAGGAGAGTAAGAATACCGCACTTCTTGCGCAGCTCGAAGAAATGGCGAAAGATTTGGTTTCCTACTTGGAACTTGCGCAAAAGACCTCGGAAAATTTCGGCGTTCTGGAAAAGCGCGCTAAGCTCGTTAAGGACGTCGCGGACGGCTACCTAATGAGCGCTTATGATTATCTGGAAAGGCAGCGTGAAGAACTGGCTAAGTCTTCCGGAGCGGATGGTGCGGCAGAAACGAACTCCGCAGCTCTTAAACGGCTTGCCGCGATGACGCAGCTTGTCCAGTCGGCCAATGCGAATATTGCTGATAGCTGGAAAGCAATCGGGGAAGATTCATCGGCGAAAGTGCAGCAGGCTGCGGTAAAAGCCGCAAAAATCAGCGACGAAGTGGAGGCGCTGCGCAAGATCACGTCTGACAGTGCAGATCAATCGCTTCTCGATGATTTGGCCAGTTTTAATGAAAATTATCAAATGGTCCTTGGGCAGCTTGCGCAGATGTACGATGAATTTGGGAATCTTGCCGCGAAACGAAACGAAATTTCAAAGCGGGTCCAGGGATTTGCCCAGGAACTGAACGCGGAAAACGTATCTAAAGCGCGCGCGAGTTCTATCGAGAATGCCGAATCGCTGGGCCGGGTGGCAGCCCAGAGCGCAGTAGCGCTGATTGTTGTTGCCCTGGCCGGTGCAGCGATGACTTTTGGCATTACGCGGGCGATTACCACACCGGTGCGCAAGTCCGTGGGTTTGGCCAGTGCTATCGAAAAGGGAGATCTGAGCCAACGGCTCAACCTGAGTCTGGCCGATGAAATAGGGGATCTCAGCCGGGCGCTCGACAGCATGGCTTCGGCGTTGGAGAAGAAAGCGGAACTGGCCAATACTATCGCCGGCGGCGATTTAACGCCGGCAGTAACTCTTGCATCTGATGTTGATACTCTGGGGCGGGCGTTGTCGGTGATGACCGAAAGCCTTAACCGCACCGTCGGTCTTGTGCGTGAGGCTGTCGAGCAAGTTTCCAGCGGTTCAGCTCAGGTGGCTGATGCCAGCCAATCGCTGTCTCAAGGCGCAACCGAACAGGCGGCGTCTTTGCAGGAGATTACCAGTTCCATTACGGAGATCAGTGCTCAGACCAGAACCAACGCGGAACATGCAGGACAGGCGAGCAACTACGCGGAGGAAGCGGCGGAAGCCGCCCGGGTAAGCATGGGGCAGATGCAGCAGATGATGTCGGCCATGGATGATATCCAGGCAGCAAGCAAAGAAATCGTGAAGATTAACAAAGCAATTGATGATATTGCGTTCCAAACCAACCTGCTTGCGCTCAATGCCGCGGTGGAAGCGGCGCGCGCGGGAATGCACGGCAAAGGTTTTGCCGTGGTGGCGGAGGAAGTGCGTCACTTGGCTGCGCGAAGCGCAGAAGCGGCGCGTGATACGTCAGAAAGGATTGAGGGGTCGCTGCAGAAGATTGAACACGGCGTGCAGGTCGCTGCCGGTACCGTGAAGTCTCTTGGCGTGATTACAGATAAAATCAAGAATGTCAGCGGTATCGTCGTGGAGATCGCCGCCGCATCCAATGAGCAGGCAGAAAGCGTCGCGCAAATAACGCAAGGTTTGCATCAGATAGATGGTGTGACGCAGCAGAATACGGCAAATGCCGAGCAGACTGCCTCTGCCGCCGAAGAGTTGTCTTCCCAGGCGATGGAGCTGCAGAACTTGATACGGCATTTTAAAGTGCGGACTTAGCTTGGGGGTGCTGAAGGCGCGCCGCATCCGGCTTGCAGAACTGCGCTTTAAGTGGACCCTGCTTCCCTGAACAATCTAAGGCCAAGCAAACAAAAAAAAGACCAGGGCTGCGACAAAGGCAGCACCTGGTGTTTTGCTTAACCGCTGACAGCAGAATTACAGCTTATCCGCGCGGATGCCGACAACAAGCGAGCCTACCGGAGTTGTGCCGTCGAGAACGGGAACTCCCACCTGAACCTGCTCCATCCCTGTCGAATCATCACGCTCCATTTTGCCTTGCCAGACTTTTCCGGCCATCGGATCGTCGTGTTTTGGCTTGCCTTTGTGTGAGAAACCGGAAGTCTTCTGCAAGAAACCGGCTTTTGTGCCATCAGCGCAGGAGACAAATGCCTCAGCAACCCAATCCGCCTTTTTGGATTTCAGGAACTTTGCCGCATCCGTATTCTGAAATGAACGGACCTTGGCATCAACTATTGACAATCCATCCCAATCGGCCTGGGTGATGCCTTGAGCAAAATCCGGCTTCGCGGCATTAAACGCTTTAACAGCCGCGGCCAGCCCCGGATCCTTGCCCCACGCCGCGATCTCGGTTTTCTTAGCGTCAATCTTAGCCTGCATCGCAGCATCCTGAGCGCTTACTGATGCAGCCGAGAAGATTGCACCGGCAACGGCAAACTGAAGCAGTCGAGTAAGGTGATTTCTCTTCATATGTATGTTTCCCTTATCGGTTAGTTTTATACGCCTGTGATACCCATCACGTACAGTCTTACAGCCCTGCATCACGATTTGGAAAAGCTATTATTACTGATTCAATCCCGCAAAGGAAGCATTATCAGCACCGGTTAAACGAAGGAGATTGGTCTTTCAACCGCTCGGAAAATCCGGCTTCTTGGCGTGTTTTAATGAAGAAAAGGAATCGGGTATTCAGCGTGCCCCCATTTCCGTTGTGGGCGGCGGGCAAAACTCGATTTGCGGCGAAGCAGCATGAAGTCCGAAGAGAAAACGGTCTGCCGTAACCATATTTCTCTCCGGAGGGCCGTGGTGATACGGCAACTGCTCAGCACCCGGCGTGCGGCGTGCGATAGATTGCCGCCGCAGCTTGCAGAACACCGAGATTCGCAAGCAGCTCATCGAGCGACCGTTCCCAACCTGAACCAGGACGGTGCACGATAAATGCCACCGATGCTTCACGGGCCTTTTTGTAGTTAAACGCGGGGTCGAACTTGAACCAGCGCTCCGCCGCGGCTTGATCCATGAAGACGTAGCACGCCTGTACATCAGGGGAATCAACCACATACACGGGGCCGTGTTCGGTACCGAACTGCCACATAAAGCGGGTGTGTGTGCCGTCGATCGATGTGTGCGGCGCGGTGCCGTAGCCGTTGAAGCATCCGGTCCCCGCCGGAGGACGCGGCGTATCTCCTCGCTGGAGGTCCCTCATTCTCTGAATGACGAGAGGCAGCCGCACCGGTTTTTCTGTCAGCGCAGCAATCCGGGTAAAGACATCTGCGCGGTACATGCCGCGCAGCGCACGGGTGAAATTATGCCACGCTGCGCCTTTAATTGATTCGAAGTTGCCGCAGTGGTACCAAAGGTTCCATGCTTTTTCTCCGCGCGGACGCTCAAGTGGCACAGCAAAGAATCCATCCGTCATTACATCTTCCCCGCAGCGCCACCACGCCTGATGCGTAAACGCGTGCTCCCAGGAGAGAACATCACCCGCACTCAAAGTCTGCACATCGCGAAAGCGCAGTATGTTTGCGCGTATGTCGTTTTCAGAGTAGCGGGGATCAACCACGCCACGGGTGGTCCGGTCCACGTAACCGCCGCAGCCATCCGGTTCAACGTCTCTGGGCTGCGGCCACGTCCTCGAGTAAAGGCAAGAGCTGAGCCGCACGCCGTTTGGTTCAAAGTGACAGAACTCGCCGCCGCGGTAAGGTGAGTCCAGCGCGTTAACACTGAAATCCGATGCGGTGCGGATGCGGCATGCACCCGTTTGAGTGTCGCAGATCCAAGAGATAAACCAAGAGGGCGAGCCGTCAAGCACTCGCAGCACCGGAATCGGGTCATCGGCATAAAGCCTGGCCTGGCCGCTGCTGAGCAGCAGCTCTGTGGTGCGGGCGTACCATGGGAGTTTCGCTCCGCTGTCGCCGCCCAAAAGCTGTCCGTTAAGAAATACTCCTTCCGGACTTGTCCGCAGTGGCAACTGGCTCTTTCGCACATCGACCACAAAAACAACCGGACGCGAGATAGGTTGGTCTACAGGCATCGCCGCCTCCTTTCTTGTCAGCAGACAGCTCAAACGTGCACCACGTTTGGCCTGTCTGCTGCACTCGGAGTGCGGCGCGCATGGAGGGCCGGAGCCGAGCGGCAGAAGAAATTACAAAACCTTTAAGACGGTCTTTCTCTTCATCGCTTCGGCAAGCCATTGCCGGACCGATGACGACCTCTGCCATGACCAACAGGGATGAAATATCGAGGACTTAAGCGATTATTACGTGGGGAATGACACAAATTCAAGGGGGACAATGCGTTTAGGCTTGATGTATGATATCAAAGCCAAAATACTGCCTATGCGGGGTATCTGATGAAGATCATATACGGGCCATTGCTGTTATTGATGTCGCTCGCACTGTGTTTATTCGCTGCTGAGGCCGGTTTCCGCTTTGCCAGCGGTATGGGGCTGCTTGGCAGCGCAGCGATCGAGCTGGAATCGCTGGCGCATCAATATGCGGCAGACCCGGAATTGATCTATGAACTTAAGCCCTTGGTGCATGTGCAGACGAAGAACATGACCGTACAAACGAATTCCTGGGGTATGCGCGACGAGGAAGTTTCTTTAGTTAAGCCGCCGGGTGTATTTCGTATTGCGGTCTTGGGCGATTCGGTCAGCTTTGGGTTCGAACTGCCATCCCATGAGGCTACGTTTGCGGAAATCTTGGAGTCCCGCCTGAACATTCAGGGAAAGCAAAAATATGAAGTGCTCAACTTCTCGGTCGTCGGCTATAACTCGGAGCAGGAAAAAATAGTACTGCAAAAGAAGGTTGCGGCGTTTGCTCCGGATGTGGTTGTTGCCGGTGTCTGCCTCAACGACGACAGCGCTGCTGATGGTTTGGGAGAGCTGACAAGCCAGAGCGCTCCCTGGGCTCTTGGCTCTCGCATCAACAGCAGGTTGTTGTCTTACCTGCTTAACCGGCTGGAGAGAGTTTTCTTTGGCGCCCGCAAGGACTTAAAGCGCATTGAGTCTTTTTTGCGTGCGCTTTCGAATGATGCGAAAGCGGGTAAGTATAAAGCTGTAGTCTTGCTCTTCCCCTATTATTTTGACGACTTAAACTCTTACAGGCGCCAAGCAAAGCACGAGGCGATTCATTCTCTTGCCGATCGTTACGGCTTGCCGCTGATTGATTATCGCGACCTTTGGCGCGACATGCTGCCCGCCGAGCGCCGCAGCCTGTATTCTCCGGCGGACACAGTACATTTCAGTGCTTTGGGCATGCAGCGCATCGCTCAGTCGTTGGAAGAGTATTTTGCAGACCGCCGCGGTTAATTCATCAGTCATTTCCAGGCCAAGAGCACGAGATCGGTTGAGGCAGAGCGGTTGAAAGGTCGGCCGTCCAAAGAGCCGAAAATTTCAAAGTGTTGTGCTCCTCCGGCCATTGCGGCAGTGAGCAAATCTTGCGCTTCGATTGCTAAAAGCGGCACAGACTCGCTTTGCATTTGCTCCGGTGCGCTTAGCGGGGCGGCCACTACTTCAACGAAACCGTTGTTTGCCGTGCGGCGCACGCCTTTTAAGATAAACATTTCCTCGCCGCCAATTTGCCGGCGCAGACACTTCTGCCAAACGGTGGGACCATCGGGCAGGTGATAAAAGTTGAGAACCTGCACCAAGACTGCCCCGCCAGACCGCACAGCGTTTAGGAATTGCCGGAGCGCAAGGAGACACGCTTCTTTATTCTCTGCCAGGGCCAAGGAGTTGCCGGTGCAAATTACTGAGTCAAATCCACCCGGTGCGGCAACAGGCTCAGTAAATCCACGGACAATCCAGCGCAGCCCGGCTGGTTCTCCAAATGCCGCGCGGGCACGGGCAATCATTTCCGGGCTGATATCCGCGCCTTCAACTTCAAGGCCCCAGGAATGAAACATTGCGGCATGGCGTCCGGTGCCGCAAGAGGCATCAAGGATGCGTTTGGCGCAAAGTCTGTCAAACAGCTCGCGGAAAATTCCGCCTTCCCGGGCAAGCCGGGCCGGCCAATCAATCATCGCGTCATATACTTCAGTCAGGCTGTTAAATTTAGGTTTTCCAGGCATCAATCAATTGAGCAGCCTATAACGCTGCCGGGCTTACGGGTTTTGTCCAGTTACAATAGCCAAATACACTTGCGCGGCGCAAACGGAGCCTGTTTTTACTCTTGAAAATTAAACGGTGGTTCGATATACACACATGTGCATTTCCTCGATGAGATGACGGCAACCATCTCTTCTTGAGTTTGTGCGTAATACGCTCGTATCTTGAGCGCCAAGGTGAAAATCCAGGACAGCGTTTCGTAAAGGACTAGCTATGGGTGATGTGTCTGGTTTTTATGAGAGCCTCAGTCAGAAAGCACGCGATCACGGCGCATTAATCGGCTCCGGAGCAGGCAAGGTGGTTATTCAGGTTGGGGCCGCAACCTGTGAACGCGCCGCCGGCGCGGATGAAGTGCGTCAGGAATTCGCCAAGCTGATCAAGGCTGCGGGGCGAACCGACATTATTCTGCGCCAAACGGGCTGCACGGGACGCTGTGCGCGTGAGCCAATCGTTGGCGTCTTCGCTCCGGGACAGATTCCGGTGAAGTACGAGAAGGTGACCGTAGCCAAGGTGCAGACTATTTTCCATGACCATGTTCTCGAAGGGCATCCGGTGCCTTCGATGATCTTGGATAAAAAGACCGATACGCTTTATCAGTATGTGGTGACGATGTGCACATCGCATAGCTGCAACCCGAACCGGGATCAGTCGAACGAAGAGCTCTTGCGCCGCGTGCTCGACCAAAACAGTGTTGCTCCGGGAGTCGTGAGAATTTTTGCCGGCGGCTGCTTTGGTCTTTGTTCGCGCGATAAAGAAGAGGCGCAGCGCGTGATGATGGTGCTCCCGGAGAAGGTCATCTACCGCTTTTCCAGCG
>JAKPSH010000163.1 GCA_029555385.1 Pseudomonadota bacterium | reverse complement strand
GCAAGTGCCAGCCGCCGCTTCGCGGGATGGCTTCCGGTGCTTCGCCAAAGAGCAGCCGGTTGCTCCGCTCGTAGTCGTTCAAAGCCTCTTTGAAACTCAGACAGCTCCGGCCCAAATACTGCTCAACAAAGTAGTTCGCGGAACAGCGCGCGTGATCCAATGCACGGCGAAGATCCCGATCCACTGTCTGGAGCTTATCGCCATTAGTCAAGAATGCCTCGCGAAACCGTGCGCACAGCGCCTCCGCTGTTGTCTCCTCATCCCATTCCATTCGCTCGATCACCCGGTGCGCCCGCGAGCGTCTTCCTTCGCGCAGCACGATAAAACGGGCGACGAAAGCGGTTCTCATCGCTGAATTCAAGGCGCATTGATCAACCTCCCCGCGCCTCACACGGCTTGGCGGCAAGTCACGGAATCTCAAGCTTGGTTCGAGCGGACGCACAACTATTACTCCAGTCTAAGCTCGCAGGAACAAACAATAACTTGATATCTTGCGGATTCCGTAGAATTCCCGCAATGAATTAGCCTGAAGTTCACTGCGTTTAGTTTAATAATCGTCATTGCGCTCTCTTTTCTAAAGGTAGTATCTTCGTCAATAAATCAGCAGACTTAACAAAGGATTATCGGGCAATGAATCGGCACTGCTTAAACCTCTTCTCGGCATGTTTAACGGGATTGTTTTTGCTTCCGCTGGCGGCTCTCACTGCGCTTAGCTGCGCCGCGCCTGCATCGGCCCAAGTCGCCATTACGGGCGGCGTCCAGCAGATCTATGACGACAACATATTTCTTGAAAACGACCGCCGCCGTCCCGCGCCCTTTGTCTCCGGAGACACGCTCGAACAGGATCTCCAGGATGGAACCCTCAGCACCCTCTATTCCGAGGAAAATGACGGCGATCCCAACGATGATATGATCACCAACGTCTATTTAGACTTCGCGACTAATGTCGAGCGGATTAAGAATGTTGCAGAAACCAACGTCACCGGGCGAGTGGGCGGGCTGTTTTTCGCCGACCAGGGAGACCAAGATCGTCTGACCCTGGACGGCGCGATTGATATGACTGCGTCCGAACATGTTGTCCCCAAGCCGCTTTTCATGACCCTGAACGGCACATTGACCTCGGAATCAAACAACATCACCGTCGCTGAAGGCACCGCCGCAAGCACGCGCGAGACCGTAACCGGCGCGGGCAGCTTCGGCTACCGTGACGAGATTTTTGCCAAGACGACCTACGAACTTGCTTACACCGGCGCTTATCACCACGATATCGGTGATCTGCGCTTCGATGATCCCGTGGGCGGCGAAGAACTGGAAGACGAAGGCGCGGATTATCATTCACACACCGGTTCAACTTCGCTCGATTATGAAGTGACAGAAAAATGGAAAGTCGGCGTGGCTGGTGATTACGGTGTGCAGTATTACATCGACTCCGGCGCAACGAACATAGACGGCACGCCGGTTGAAACGGGCGAACTGGACCGCACTAATGCCACAGTGGTCGGGCAAACAGAATACAAGGCCAGCGAACGCTTTTCGATGCGAGGTTCAGCGGGCGTCGGCTTCGAAAACTTGATGGATACGCCAGAGCCAATCGAAACAACGGTAATTGATGAAAACGGCCAGGAGGTGACGGTGGTCTCCGCAGCCGAAGATTCGAATAGTTCCTTTATTTTCTCGGCTGACGCGACCTATATTCCGGCCGCGGGCTCCACGGCAACCATCGGCGCGCTGCAGACCCTTACCTCCGATTACAACGGAAACCCGATCATCACCCGCACAGCGTTTCTCAACAGCACGCTGGCCTTTACCGATCGGCTCCTTTTTATTGCTGCCGGTTCGTTCACACAATACTCCGGCGGCGATTCGCTTACCGACGCCACGGACCAGCTACAGCTCAGCGGTTCCTTCTCCTTTTCCGTGACCCAGAACACGGCGCTTGTGCTGGGCTACAACTTCGTCAAGCAGAACGCGGACGAGACCTCGATTGAAGATCAGCTCCGCTTCACGCTGGATGATTATACCGGCCATCGTGTTTTTCTCGGGATTACTTCCGGCTTTGTCGGGCTGCCGCTTTAGGAGCCTGTCGCATAATGCAGCTCCTGCTGCGCATGAGATATTTTAGCTGCGACTTCGTCGGGGCGCGCAAAAAAATCCCAGCAGCGTTGTCAGGCGCCGCTGGGATTGATGCAGCCAGTCCCCGTACTAGCTGCGCTGCAATTAGGCGAGATTAATGATCTCGTTTAGTAGGTCATCAATATTCTGAATCACTCGAGAGCTTCCTTGGAATCCGCGCTGCAGCGAAATTAGCTTCACAAAATCCGCGGCCAAGTCTGCCGTCGACTGCTCTAACGCTCCTGCTTCAAGCCGGCCAAAGGTTCCGGTATTCGGCTTTCCGATAACCGGCTCACCTGAAGATGATGTCTCGACAAAAAGCGAATTGCCCACGCGTTGCATACCCTCGGCATTGGAAAATATGGCCAGCGCCATCACGCCGATGTTCGCATTCTGGCCGTTATCCAACGAGGCGAACAATGTGCCGTTCTCATCAATGCTGAACCCGACCACACTGCCGCTTCCCGTTCCATCCTGGTAAATCGACGTTACGGTGGAAGCCGAAGAATACTGCGTAAACGGATCGAATGTCAGGTCAATATCTGCCTGAGACGAACCGTTGCTCCATTGCACCGCAATGGTCGCATCGGGATTGCCGGTGTTGGAGCGCACGCCGTTGCTAGCAAACTGCAGGGTGATATCGCCAGCGATCGCATAAGGATCCGTGGCATCGAAACCCGGCGGGGGGTTTGTCGCCGGCGGTCCGCCGGCCGTTATCTCGCCGGCATTCGCCACGGCCCGCGCCACCCACTCGTTTGCCGCCGTGTGGAAAAAGTAAATTGTAATTGTATGCTGCTGCCCCAGGGAATCATAAACATCAACGAAGGTCGAGAACTCCGCGGCATTGGCCAGCGCGGTAAAATCGTTAGTGCCATCGCAGTCCGGGATAGCAGCCGCGCCGCCCGTTAAAAGATCCGAATTCGCATCAAGGTTTCCGGCGATCGTCACTTCATTTGTGGAAACGCTTATTTCCTCTCGCTGGTTTACGTTGAGCGATTGCAGCCCGCCTGCTCCATCCGCCCTAAAGCCCAGCACGGTATAATTATTCTGGTCACGCACGACCCCCTCGGTATCAACATGGAGGTTTCCGGCCCTTGTATAATACCGGGCGCCGGAGTTCGGGTCTTGAACAACCAAAAAACCCGCCCCATCGATGCCCACATCAAGGCCGCGGCCCGTGTATTCAAACGTGCCCTGGCTCATCAGCTGCGTGACTGCGCCGACCTGCACGCCGGAGCCGGGCTGAATCGATGCCGTGCCGGTGAGCGTTCCAGCAAGCAAGTCTTTGAAGTCCGGCCGGGACTGCTTAAAACCGATTGTATTCTGGTTCGAGATATTATCCGCAAGAACAGCAATCGCCGTTCCGTGAGCTTGAATACCAGCGCGACCAGCAAATAAACCTTCAATAATACTTGGCACGGTTAAATCCTCCCCGCTAAAACAGCAAGTTGTTCATCAACACCACTTAAGCGTTGCTTCCGAGATGAACCTCGACAACATCTTCCAGCGCAACTTCTTTTCCGCCAATGAGCAGCATTGGCTCGGGCTCAACAACAAACCCCTCAACCGTCCCTGTTACCTTCGCTTCCAGTTCAGCAAAATATCCGCCGGCATTCACCGAAACGACGCGGACATCGTAACTTCCGTCTGGCACAGTCAGGTCATCAAAACGTAAAACCTGCTGCCCTGCCTCGAAATCTTCGACGGTGCGGGAGCCAACAACTGCGCCCCCGGCGTCAACAAAATCAACACGCAGACCGCTCGTTCCCTCCGGCACATCAACCAGAAGGTTCGATCCTTTGCCGTCAGTCACCGTAAACCCCGCATCCTTAAGCACGACTTCGTTGCCTAAATAAGCAGCCATCGTCTGCACCGAACCAGGAGCGCCGCTTTCTCCACTGAGCTTTTTGTTGATCTGAATCAACTGCTCGAGCTGGCTGAATTGCGCAAGCTGCACGGCAAATTCTTCGCTTTCCATGGGATTAAGCGGATCCTGATGCTGAAGCTGATTAACGAGAAGAGTAAGAAACTCCGTCTGTCCCATCTGCTGGGTTGTGGCGCTTGTCGCCGCCTGTGAGCTGTCCGCCTTCTTCGCTTCCGGCGTCGAAGCCGCCGCCGTTGTCTGCGCTTTTAATCCGTTGATTGTGTTTTCTTGTGTCATAATTCTTCTCTCTCTATCTTGCCGCGCTTAGGCAACCCACCCTGATTCGAGGACTGCCGCGCGCTCGAGCTGTTCCGGACGTTCGACAAAACCATTATCCCTTTCGTAACCGTTATCGTAAGATTCCTGCCGCTGTCCACCACCTTGCTCTTTCAAAAAACTATGAAACTGAAACATCTCAGTCTCAGAGCGCTCCGCTCCAATGCTGACATGCACGTTTTTCGCACCCAGACCAGCCGCAGAGAGGACCTGCAGCAATTCACCTGCTTTCTGGCGAAGCGCTGTTTCCACTTCTGCGGATTCCGGAACGATCCGCACATACATGTTCCGTTCACGGTTTGTAACTTTGACCATCACTGGTCCAACCTCTTCAGCATCAACACGCATCACGAGGGTATTCCCTTGGCGCTGCTGTTCCGCTGTTTTTAAGATCTCCTTGATCTTCTCGATCATTGTATCCTGAGCGCTGGCTTGTGGCGACTGGCTTGTTTTTTTTGCGCGTGCAGCGGCAGCGCGCTCATTAACCGCCCCCGAACTGTTGTTTTCGGCTCCAGCACTGGGGAACACGCTGCTGGTGGACGTAATAGAAGAACCCGGATGCAGAGTACCTGCCTCACCAGATACGCCGGCGGCGTTCTGCAGCATGGAGTTTCCCTGAACCTGCGGCTGCAGACGGACGGCATCTTCGGGCTTGACCGCCTGTGTGTCCGGACGCACTGCAACCTGAGGCACAGCCGGCGCGGGCTGTTCGTTGGCGCTGACCGCCGCGCTCTGATGCGGAAGCTGCGGGGCTTCCACCTGCGGCTTTGCTTCCACCTCTGCCTTTACCTGGACCTTGCCGGCATCGGCTTTCGGCAGTTCTTTTTCTACAGCCAGCGGCTGCCCTGTCTGCGGCTCGACGGCAGCGGGAGCGCTCGGTGCTGCGGCTGGCTGCTCCGGCATCTGCGCCAGATTCTGCGGCAGGGGCTGCTGACTTTGCGCGGTTTTGACTGCTTGTTCCGCCGCCGGGGCGGGCGCAGCCTGCGCCGGCGCAGTCTCTGTCGCCGGAGCTTGCGCAACAGCTTGGACCAGACCGCCGGACGGTACCGGGAGAGGCTCTTGCGGCGCAGCCGTCGCTTGGTTCAAGTGCGCGTTGCTCGTTGTGTTTTGCTGTGCGGTTTGTTCCGGAGCTGCCGGGAGAACGGGCGTTACCGGCTTATTCGGCTGCTGCACCGTATGCTGCTCTATGGCCTGGGATGCTTGTCCTGGCTGAGCGGGCTGTTCATTGTTTTCACCTTTGGCCAATGTGGGTGAGGCCTGCTTCTGGTTGGCCAAGACTTGCTGAAAAATCGGATTCTGCTGAAGTTCTTGCGGTACCGAGGGCTGTGCGTCGCTTGCCTGCGGCTCAGCCATCATCACCTGAGCCTGGGTAGGCAGTGCTGGGGCAGAGCCATCTTGGGCCGGTGCTGGCACAACAGTTTCGACGGCCGGGGTGGGCATTACGGTCTGTTCGATTACCGCAGCAAGCACGACTGCTTGGCTGGTCTGGCCGGACAATACGTTATCTCGGGAATTCTCTTGTTCGAGAGGCAGTTCGGCGTCTTCCTTACTCTCTTCGGGAAGCTCATCCGCTTCGGCTTGCTCTTCTTGGGTTTCGCCACTTGCGGTTTGCGTGAATGCACTAGCTGCCTGAGCCACCGGAACTTCTTCGATAGGAACCTCCGCCTGCACTACGGGTACTTGCTCGGGAAGGGCTTCTTCATTACTGCTTGTATTAACCTGTGCAAAATTCAAAGCTGTCTCAGTGTTTGCAAGCCCGCTTGTATTTACTGAACCAAGTATTTGGCCCAGCAAGTTGAGAAAGGCTTGGACACACTCCCCTTGATTCTCCGCCGCCGGCACACTCTGCGGCTTCGGACTACTGCTTGCTACTGCTTCAAGAACCTGACTTGTATTCACGGTAATCCCCATCGTTCTCACCACCACGCCACAACTCAAGCAAATAAAAGCAAATCCCACGCCACCAGGCGGCCTGACGCCTCAGCCAAATAAAAGGTAGTCATATTATGCTCTTACAAAACAGGCTGACACCTTCCGACCTGGTGAAATTCTTCCTCCCGGTAAAAACTGCCGAGCAATAAAATCCCTCGGAGAAACCCCTAACTGATGCTAACTTGGCTCACAATTTACTGAGTTGCAGCTTCTTACTGTATTTGCATGGCGGCTATTTTTAAGATTTTTGCGAGCTGGCGGATGTTTCTTTTGCTCCTGATGGGCTTCGCCTCGGGGCTTCCACTTGCGCTCACCGGCGCCACGCTGCAAGCATGGATGACGAAAGAAGGGGTAAACCTCAAAGTCATCGGCGCCTTCGCCCTGGTCGGTCTGCCCTATACTTTTAAGTTCATCTGGTCCCCGCTGATGGACCGTTATGTTCCGCCGTTTCTTGGGCGGCGCCGCGGCTGGATGCTGCTTTGCCAGGTTGCGCTTTGCGCAAGCATTGTCATGATTAGCGGGACACAACCAGCACAAGCGCCGGTGCTTGTCGCTTCCCTGGCTGCTTTAATTGCGTTTTTCAGCGCAAGCCAGGATATCGTTATCGACGCCTACCGCGCAGAGATTCTCGCCAAGGACGAACTCGGCGCGGGTGCAGGCATCGCCATTCTCGGCTACCGCCTGGGCATGCTCACCTCCGGGGCGCTGGCCCTGTATCTTGCTGACGACCTGCCTTGGCGCACTGTGTATTTGCTGATGGCCGGGGTGATGGGCATCGGTATCGCGGCTACACTTCTTGCGCCTGAGCCGCAGACCAGTGAGGCGGCGCCAAAAACTCTGGCAGAAGCGGTGCTGCAGCCCTTGCTTGATTTTTTCCACCGCAATGGCGCATTCGAGATACTTACTTTTATCATCATCTACAAAGTCGGCGAAGTGATGGCAGTGACCCTGACAACTAATTTCATGATTACGCTTGGCTTTTCACTTAAAGAGATCAGCGTTGTAACCAAGGTATTCGGCCTGGCCGCAACGATAATCGGCAGCCTTGTCGGCGGCGCACTTACCGCGAGACTGGGCATGAAGCGAGCACTGATAATCTTCGGCCTGCTCCAAGGAATCTCTCCGCTTTGTTTCGCAGCGCTCTCTATCGTTGGGCGCAATCTGCCGGTAATGGCACTGGCCGTGGGCACGGAAAATTTCTTTGTCGGCCTGGCTACCGCGCCTTTTATTGCTTTCCTGATGAGCCTCTGCAACAAGCGTTTTACTGCAACACAGTATGCGCTTCTGACCAGCCTCGGCGCCGTCTGCCGCGTTACTGCCGGAGCCCCGACAGGCTTCATTGTGGAAGCTATCGGCTGGACTCCGTTTTTTATTATCTGCGCTTTCGCCTCGGCTCCTGCGCTAATCTTCATCGCGCTGCGTTACGAGCACTGGGCAGGCTGCGGGGCTGAAGCAGAAGCGAGGCCTTCATGAGCAGCGAAGCCCTTGCCCTCGGACCGATGTGGTATGTGATCTTTCTTTTCTCCGTAATTTTTCACGAAGCGGGCCACGCTCTTGCCGCAAGACTTGGCGGCGATGACACCGCGTATGAGGAAGGTCAGGTTTCCCTGAATCCCCTGCCCCATATCCGGCGCGAGCCGTTCGGCACGGTGCTCGTTCCACTGCTTTCTTATTTCGCCAGCGGCTGGATGCTCGGCTGGGCCAGCGCCCCTTATGACCCGCACTGGCAGGAGCGTTATCCGCATCGCGCAGCCTGGATGGCTCTGGCGGGACCTGCGGCCAATTTTTCGCTGGTGATCCTCTCCGGCATTCTTATTCATCTCGGCATTTTCGCCGGCATCTTCGAAGCACCGCGCGCAGCAAGCTTTGCCCACATTGCAGCCGGCACGAGCACCGGACTGCCGGAAACCGCAGCCGTTTTCTTGAGCATTCTCTTTTCACTCAACCTGCTGCTTGCAATTTTCAACCTTCTGCCCATTCCTCCCCTTGATGGCAACAGCGCCGTGGGAATATTTCTCTCCGAGGAAAACGCACTGCGTTTTGCCGAACTCAGCCGCTCGCCGTCGTTTTCTTTAATCGGTCTGCTTATCGCCTGGCAGATCTTCGACCACGTATTCTCACCCGTCTTTGTTTTCGCCCTAAACATGCTCTATTTCGGCGCTGGATATGCGTAACCATTGACGCAGATTGCAATTGCCGTTAGTTAGCTCTACTGTCAACGCTTTATGGAGTTCGCCAATGACTGATAACTGCAATCAAGTGCGGGTGCGGTTTGCGCCGAGCCCGACCGGCAGCCTGCATGTGGGCGGTGCGCGGACAGCGCTCTTTAATGCACTTTTTGCCCGCCATACAGGCGGCAAGCTGATTCTGCGCATTGAAGACACCGATCTTGAGCGTTCCACACCGGAAGCGGTGGAAACTATTCTGAAGGGCCTCGACTGGCTCGATATCAAAGGAGACGAAGGGCCGTTTTATCAGACCCAGCGCTTTGAGATTTACCGCGATTATGCGCGCCGCCTGCTGGAACTCGGCCACGCCTACCCGTGCACTTGCACCGCCGCGCAGCTTGACACCGTGCGCGAGGCCCAGCGCGCACGCGGAGAGAAGCCGCAGTACAACCGGCTGCATCGCCCTGCTGAAATCGCGCCCCAGCCCGCGCGGCTTCCGGGAAAAGGAGATGCTGAGCCGTTTGTCATCCGCCTCCGCGCACCGCTCAGCGGTACCTGCGTCTTTGATGATCTAATTCTCGGGCAAATCGAGACGCCGTTTGAAGAAATTGACGATTTCGTCATCGTGCGCAGCGACGGAAGCCCCACCTACAACTTCACCGTCGTAGTTGATGACATCGAAATGCGCATCTCGCACGTCATCCGCGGCATGGACCACGTTTCGAACACCCCCAAGCAGCTCGTAATTTACGACGCGCTGGAAGCGAAGCCGCCGCTTTTCGCGCACGTGCCGATGATTCTTGGCGCTGACAAAAAGAAGCTCTCCAAGCGCCACGGCGCCACCTCGGTATTCGAGTACAAAAGCGAAGGTTATCTGTCCGAAGCATTCGTGAATTATATTGCACGCCTCGGTTGGGGCCACGGTGACCAGGAGATATTTACCCGCACCGAGCTTGAGGAATACTTCACGCTCGAGGCGATCAACAAAAGCCCGGCAGTATTCGACACAACCAAGCTGCAATGGGTGAATGCCGAACACATGAAAACCCGTTCCGGGGCAGAGCTTGCGCCGCTGGTTGGCGAGTTTTTGGCGGCTCAAGGCTTCAGGGCAGCCGGACGGCTTCACGACCCAGCCTTTCACAAACTGCTGGACGGCTTGAAGGAAAGAAAAAAGACACTGGTGGAGCTTGCGGAGGGCTGCCGCTGGTTTTTCCTTGCCGATGACCAGATCGAGCTTGATCAGAAAGCCGCAAAGAAGTTCCTTGTACCCGCAATTACACCTGCGCTCACCAAATTAATTGAGCGCATTGGCCAAGCCCAGCTTTATGGTGAAGCTGAGCTGGAAACTCTCTTTAACGATTTAATTGCATCCGAGCAGATAAAGATGGCCGATCTCGCCCAAGCCGTCAGAGTAGCGCTCACGGGCACGAGCGTAAGCCCGCCGATTTTTCTTGTGCTCGAAGTTCTGGGCCGGGAAAGTGTGGTGACTCGTCTGCGTGCAGCGCTGAACATGGTCCGCTAACCACCACGCCGAACCGGCTTAGACCCATAATCTGCCCGGAACCTGCCGCGCCGCTGCGACGACAGCTTATTTACTATTTAGCCAATCGCGCCAAGTTGTCCAAAATCACCATATTGACGCGTATATATCATTTGTATATACTATATTCATGAGACAACACAAGCGGATACCGATATCATTGCGCCTTAGCCGGGAGGTGGTCGAGTGGTTTAGGCGCGAGCAGCCAAAGGGATACCAAAGCAGAATCAATGCGGTGCTCGAGGATTATGTACAGGCAAAAGCCGAGCAGCGCATCCGCGCGGCGGGAAGGGCGCAGGAAATATTCAAACAGTACTACGCCACTTGTTTTTGGCACTACGACAAAAATCTGAAGATCGATGTAGACAATATGCATTTGGTAGTCGAAGGATTAAAGAAATACGGCGGCCGCATCGGGCTGCTGCTCAGCGAGGAACTATGCCAATAACAGAGTTTCAGTGTGAGGTGCTGCACTTGCTGAGAAAGCACCGCAATCCCAACAGCTATGTTGCCGGTGGTGTCGCCATCCATCGCTCGCGCAATTCCCTGCGCTGCTCCAATGACATTGATTTTTTTCACGACACTGCGGAAGCTGTTCAGCAAGGCGCACAGCAGGACATGCAGGTATTGGCAGCGAGTGGATATCAACTGACGCTGCTCATCGAACAACCCGCATTTATCCGGGCAACAATCAGCCGGGGGGAGAATGCGCTGAAGCTTGAGTGGGTCAGAGATACAGCCTTTCGCTTCTTTCCTGTGATCGCGGATGACGATTTAGGATACCGCCTGCACGACGTCGACCTCGCAGTTAACAAGTGCCTGACGCTGGCCAATCGAGCCGAGGTCAGAGATATTATCGATATCGTACACATTAATGACACGGTAATTTCCCTGGCCTGCGCCTCCTGGGCCGCCTGCGGCAAAGATCCCGGCTTTACGCCTCTCCTGCTCCTTGACTGCATGAATCGAAATTCCATAATCCGGCCGGAGCAGCTTGCCTCAGAGTCCCTGGCTGTGCCCCTTAGCGCAACTGAACTGAAGCAGCGCTGGCGCAGTTTATTTTCCGCAGCAGTGGAACAGATTGCGGCGTTTTCCGCTGCGGATCTCGGCTGCATCTATCTCGACCGCGAAGGCAGAGTTGTCCGCTCGCCGGACCCGCAGAACCTCGCAGACCACCTCCGACATTTCGGCTCTGTGGGCGGCAGTTGGCCCCGGATTGCGCAAGCATAAAGCACCAATCTTTCACTGCTGCGCAGAGAAAGCCAGCCGGTGCGCTCACCGCAGGCCGGAGCACACCCTCACCCGGCCAACGGCAGAAACAACATCGAAGCAGCGCGAGCTCGCCCACAAGGACTCGAACCTCAATTTCCAGAGTCAGAATCTGGCGTGCTGCCAATTGCACCATGGGCGAATAATAGATTGGTCAGGTAAGGTTCTATACACTGCAGCCTGTATTTTTTTCAAGGATCTTTCCTAAGCAACGGGAATTATTAGGTACCGCAGATGAAAATCGCCCTTTCTTTGCGCGGCGTTTTTCTTTATGATGCACGAACTTCTGCCGGGCCTGTCCCGGACGTCCGCAAACAGACCTTATGGCCCCTTCGTCTAGTGGTCTAGGACAGCGGCCTCTCACGCCGTAAACAGGGGTTCGACTCCCCTAGGGGTCAATTTTTTCTTCCGTCTGCCATCGCCCCTTTTCGGCCTTTTATCCAGCATGATTGAGGACATAACTCTAGTGCTCACACTCTGCTAACTTGACCGCACGCAGATTCTCTAATATGAATAGTAGGTAATTCAGCTAAGCATTATTTTTTTTTTGTTCTGCGCTCGCCCTATGTAGGCGGCCTCGTTCTTTGGTTTCATCTCTCCGGGTAGAACAATTCCTTACCCGCATTCCCGGCGCCGCATTTCGCATTGCCCCCCCCCAAAACGTTCTGCACAAATCTTCTGCAAACCGGCGCTCCGAGTGTGGGTATGAGAGGAGCTAGCATTTTAGGTTTTCCCGGTGATGTAACCGGGAGCAGCGCTTGTATCACACGCACATGGAGAGTTTCTCGAAGGAGGATGCCGTCATGCCACGGACTAAGCGTGTGGGGTTATCACGTTTGGCGAACGCCTGGGCTGAGGTGAGCGACAGCTATGAGCATGCTTATCTCGACAAGATCCGGCAGTTCGCCCGCGCGACGACACCGCGTTTCTGTGTCGGCGGGCTTGGCTTTGACCCGCGATTTGTCAAAGCCCGTCTAGTAAGTCAGCGCGACGTTGACCGCTTCCATCATTTGGTGCGCGGACGCGGCTGGATCGCCGTAAACGGCAATGGTCCAGAGGGCATGCTGCACACAGTGCATCGGGAAGCGCGCATGGACGCGCTCGGTGCGATATGCACGACTTACATCGTCAACGACATCGCCGATGTCGAAGTCCTGCTCGAAGTGGTAAACGCTCTGCAACTCGTGCAAAAGGTCGTGCTCGCCAAAAAGCTTGGACGGAGCAAGCAGTTTGAGTACTTGCACCTTCCCGCGGCGCTTGACTACGGGTACCACCCGCGGATCATCTGCATCGGACGCTCTTGGCAGACGCTGAACAAACTGATTCAGCAGTTTGCCGCCGAAGGCTGCATTCGCAATGAGGATCTTGAACTCTTCGTCCATGTCAATACGCTTGAACAGGCGATCGAAGAGGCAAACCGCGACTGTGAACGCTTCCTCGACGTGTGCGCAGAAGCCGGAACCGAAGTGAGCACCGAACCCTGGAGCACCCAAGAAGAACGCACCCTGCGCGAACTGTGGGATGGCGCACTCAACGCCTTCGAGCACGACTACCTGGCGAAGCTTGCCCGCTTCGCCGCGATGCTCGAGTCCCGCATCCGCACCGGGGGCTACGGCTCTCACCTCGCGGATATCGGCAACGGCGAGGCCGAGCGCTTCGGCCGGGAAATCCTCGGCCTCGGTTCCGACGCAGTGCTTGGCGGCGGCCCAAAGGTGATGAATGCTATCGCCAACGGCGCACAAGACGGCAAGAAATCGCACCGCAGAACCAAAGCGAAAAAGTCCGGGCCGACCTCGGCTGACGACGAGTACTTGCTGCTCGGTCCGCCTATCGTCATTGCCATGGCGCTCAGTCTGCCCGATGAGCAGACGCAGCCGACCAATTTGGACCTGATGTTCCCCAACCGGCACTTCTGGAAGCGCCTGATGGGCTTCTGGGTCCTGTGCCTCATCCACTTCGCAAAACGCAAGGGCGGATTCGGGACGCTGCTCGAGATCGTCTGGGCCATTGCCAACGCACTCACGGTGGCGAAAGGCCGCGCCTCGCGCCACAACAACGCGGCGCTGTTGAACCAATTCTGCGCCGAGGGCTTCGTGCCCCATACACTCGCCATCGGCGACATGTGGCGCAAGGTAGAGCGTATGCTCGAAGAGATGGTTGAGCGCGGCACGCTGACAGCCGAGCAGGCCAAAGTCTTCCGGGTCGTTGACGACTTGGACGCTGGGCTTGCCTGTGTGCGACAGCAAGTGACGCGCATTCGCCGCTTCGCCGCTTCGCACCGCATGCCGCTTGTCGACTGAGCATTCCAGTCTTGCGGCATCTCGGCTGGGGGGTTAACGGGAGGTTGTCTCAGCCTGCATGCTGAAGCTGGCAGCCTCTCGTCCCCCAAAACTTTCCATAGGTTCGATCCATAGGTTTCAGCTCGAAAGGACAATCTCGTGAAGCGGGAAGAAGATTGGGTGTTGGGGATCGAACTTCCTCCAGCACTGAGCCTCACTGCAGAGGGAAGGCTTACTGATGAGATCGCCGCGTTTGTCGCCGGAGAACTGCGCCGCAGAAGAAACAGCGAACCGGCAATCGGAGCCGTGGTTACTGAAAACCGCCGGATGTATTTCGGCGTGCCGCAGGAGCACCACCATCCGAACTGCTTCGGCAGCGCCGTGGAAGTCGCTGTCGGCATTGCCTGCACATCGGGTTACCATCGTATTCTCGGCGCCGCGCTCTTTGACCCCGAGCGCCGGCCCGGGCAGGCGGTATACTCCGGTGTAGACAGCGATCGCCTCTCGGAGCACTTCCCTGTCGGCAAGCGCGATATGGATGTTGTTACCGTTTTCAGCGACAGCTACAAGCTCCAGCCATACCTTGAACTGTGGTCTCTGCCATATGGCGGAAACAAACCGGCGCAAGTGCAGCCCGAACCGTTTGCGGCGACGGAGCAGCTTTGCGCGGAGTTTGTGCGCATGCTCACACCCGCAGCGATTCACGGCGCCGTGCTGCCGAAGGCGATTGTAAAGTATATGGAGCGCAAGCTCCGCATGCTCATTCAGAACTCAACCGGAGACGGCAAGACGCGGCCCGGACGGAAGCGCCACGCCGCCGGCGTAGTCACGCGGTCGGGCCGCGTTTACTACGGCGTCAACTTGCGAAGTGAGGCTAAAGGCGCAGATCGCTGTTCGGAGTGGAACGCGCTAGGCGCCGCCTTTACCGGCGGAGACGACCGCAGCATCGTCGCGTGCTTTCTGTTCTCGCCGGATTACGGCGACCGCGGACTGCTTACGGTCTGCGGCAAGTGCAAAAACGCGCTCTCCGGCTGCATCGATGCGCAGGTAGGCGACGTGCTCATCTACTTCTTCGAGAACGTCAGGCCCACGCGGCGTGCGCTGCTCACCCATCTGCGCGACAATAGCTACGCAAGCGCAGAGGGCTGTTGAGATGTCCTGGGTTTTAACACAGGAAACTCCGCGGCTGGCCCCCAAAGCCAGCCGCTCTTCTTTTTCGTGTACCCACTCTCACCCGCCTTGACATCTAACGTTCGATAGCCAAGAATGCGCACTGAGTCACTCTTGTTCTTCACTATTCAATTACTTCCGAGAAGAGTATCACTGGGCTGCCGCTGCAAGACCTTACAGGTCTCCCGGCTGCAGCTGCGGCAATAATGGTTTTTTCTCATCCTCGCCCATTGCACTGATCAAACTCCGGGCGCTGCGGGCAGATGACACTCTGCCGGTCGTTTGCCGGACAGCGTCTGCGGGTTCCGACTCAGCAATGGAGGACTGGAGGATGATTTTACGAGTTGTTTCTTACGGCGGCTTTCCGGGGCTGCCGGAATATGTAGTACCCGGCGAACGCGATTTTTCCCGTATCTCTGTCTGCCGCTGCACCGAACATGCACGGCACCACGACGTGTTCACCATCGCTCCGGGGATAACGGCGCTGCTGCCCTGCGAAACCAATCTGCCGGACACGCAGATGATCTATCATCCGCGGACCGGGCAGTTCATCGGCCTGGCAATCAAGGACACAACCGCGGTGGTGCAGAGCGAAAGCGGAACGATCCTGTTGGAATGCCCGCTTCCCGCCCTTCGCTGGCCCGAGAGCTACTCGTGCGCGCAGCGGCTCGCGCTGTTGAGCGATAACCCGCTCCGTTTCGGCGCCATGCTCTTTGCCTGCCAGCCGATAGGACGATTCGGCGTTCTGCACTCTCACCGCTGCACAATCGCCGAGCTGCATGACAACAACTGCACTGTGCTCTCCGATATCGTGCGGACCAACCAAGACCCCGCTCCGTTTCATTTTCTCTGCGCACACGAAGGCCACCTGTACGCCTCGGCGTTGTCTGCGCAGTCGCCATACCGCTTTGATGGACCCGAGAGCTTAATCGAGCTCTCCGCCGGGCTGGACCCGAGCCTTAAGCCGTGTCCGATGCACTCCTTTGGACCGCTCATGCTCGACGGCAAGATGCGCCTCGCCCTCGTCTTGGAGCTTGCGCCCGACGAAGTGACCAGGCATTTCCTGCTCTATATCTTGGATGAGTCGGGAAAGTGGACATCCCACTGCAAGCTGGCCAGCCTGACGAAAGAACAAGAAGTGCTCATCGCCTTGACCTCGCACGACCTGCTGCACACCGTCCCGATGCAAAGCGACCGTCCGAACCTGTGGCGCGCACTCAATGTCTCTTTCTATGTCAACGGCGGCCTTTTTGCGGCCCTGTTCGACGCAGAAACTGCGAGCACACTGTGCTTTTGGCAAATCGTACTGTAAACCCCGCGCCGCAAAGAGAAAACAGGCTATCTCCACGATGCTGAGCCGGTAGTTAAAATGAGGGGATAACCGGCGCGTGCCGGTTA
>JAKPSH010000305.1 GCA_029555385.1 Pseudomonadota bacterium | reverse complement strand
GCTCAACTGATGTAGATTTTCGTCACCCCCTAGGGGGTGAGTGGGTGGAGCATCTTATCCCTGTGTAAACTATGTCCTGTCGCTAAAGTGTAAAGAATGTGTTGTCCTGCTCAGAGACGAGGTCGGGCGAACGGGAATTGCGAGCAGCGCAGTTTACTACTGTAAATGAGCAGCGCAGCAATCTGCTATTCGCCCGAGATCGGCCAAAAGCGGCTTACAGGGACACGCTCCTAGCGGACTTCTATTTTGCCGCTTGCCGTCTCGCCAGTTTTCTCAAACTTGCCTGGCTTGCTTCCTGGCTTTAAGTAGTCAATGTCATATGTATAGATGTTCGGCTCGAGCAGGCAGATGCTCGCGATATCGCCGCTGGGAATGGGTTCAGATTCAAAGATGCCTTTAACACCTAAATTGAATTTGCGGGGAGTCTGACATGAGGTTGAAATAGCGTTCTTAGTAAAACGTACCCGGACTATTTTTTCTGCGGTATTCCTCCAGACTATAGTAGCACCAGGGACAACCCGCAGATTGCCCGGTTCCACATTCGCCGTGCCGATCTGAACATGGACTTGTTTATTTCTTGTCTCATAAAGCGCAGCTTCGGATTTCTCATTAATTAGCACTATCTCATCGGCAACGGCCACGCTCACACCTATGCCAACGGCACTGACACCGACAATAATCAGCAAACTGATAAAAATGCAGCAATCAATATTACGAAGGATCTTCATGCAACTCTCCAGTCAACCGGCAAACTATACCATCTTTGCCCTTCAATTTCCCGGCAAAACAATGTAAATGCCGCCAACTTGTTGACCTTTTTCGTCTTTTATACTTTAGTTTCGGTCCAGAAACGCGGAGTCGGTTCCGCCAATCCAACGCTAAGAACCAATACTGGACCTTATTGATGTCTTGCTCAACTGGTTTGCCAGCCTCGTCACTTGAAGATGTCCTAGAGACTCTCCGGCAGGGTGGTGCGGTGATGCTGCTTGATTACTGCAGAAAAGCTCCCGCGGGGTATTTGTTCTGTGCGGCAGCAAGCATCAGTGAAGCCAATATCTGCCTCATGGTCAACCATGCTCGCGGTGTCGTTCTCGCCGCACTTCCCGAGCGCAGAATAAAAGAGCTAGGTTTGCCGATGATGTCAGCAACGACCCACGACAGCTCTCCGGACTTGTCGATTAGCGTGGAGGCGCGCCACGGTGTAAGTACCGGCATTAGCGCGGCAGACCGCGCCAGAACACTTCAAATGATTGCCAAAACCCGCCACCCCACACTCGACCTTGTCAGCCCAGGACATATCTTTCCGGTGCGGGCAAAAAACGGTGGGGTGCTGGTACGCAGCGCCGCACCCGAGGCCGCCGTAGATTTGCTGATTATGAGCGGGATCATTCCAGCGGCGGCGTTGTGCCACTGTTTGGATGACGCCGGCGAGCTTCCCAGTGAGTCAGCGTTGCGTTCATTGGCCGCTGAGCTGAACGTGCCGGTTGTCTCCGTAGCTGATGTAATCCGCGAGCGCCTGGCGCGGGAGCAAATTCTCGAGGTCATAACCCATGCCACGCTTCCCATGCGGGATGCCGGTGAATTCACGGTTTATTGCTTCCGCTCTCACGTTGACGGCTCGGAGCATGTGGCGCTGGTAAAGGGCGCACTCTCCGAACGAGGCGAGGATGGCTTGCGGCGTCCTGTCCTTGCACGCGTCCAGGCCGAGAATCATCTTGGCGATTTGCTGGGTTCTGCCGAGAAAACAAGCCGCATGCGTATGAAAAAGTCGCTGTCGAGGATTGCGCAAGAAGGGCGGGGCGTTTTCGTGTATGTCCGTCACCCGGCAAAAAGTGTCTTTCAGGAAGCTCCGGGGATTAAAAGCGATGACGCAAGAGCTGATCGAGTTTCGATGCTCCGCGAATATGGCATCGGTGCGCAAATATTAAATTACTTGGGCGCAAAGCGCATTAAGCTGCTCACCAGCTCAACGCGCGATTTGTCCGGAATCGAAGATTTTCAGATTGAAATAGTTGAACGGATTTCGCTCTGGGATTGCGATTGTGCCTAATGCCGCATATCAGTCACCGACAGTAAGCTTTGCTGACGTTGCTCATCAGACGCTGATCTTCGATCGCCGTATCGAGTCGAACCGCCTAATTCTCGATCTCATTGACACCCGCTGGATTCAGCGGTTGCGGGACATCAGCCAAACAGGAAATACAAAACTTGTGTACATGTTTGCTGAGCACTCCCGGTTCGGACACAGCCTGGGAGTTGCTTACCTTGCCTCGCTGCTGATGAAGAGCATGCGCGAGAAAAACTATGCCGCGGTAGCACCTTATGAAAACGCGGTTGCCGCCGCAGCAATTCTTCATGACGCGGGACATGTCGCTCCCGGTTCGCATTTAGCAGAAAAAATTTGGGCTCCGGGGAGCGCTGGGCAGCACGAGCAAGTAACGCTGCGCATCATTAAAGAAGACGAACAGATCCGCGAGATTCTCTCCTCCTGCCATCCCGGCCTTCTGTCTCAGGTTCAAAGCATCTTGGCCGAAGATAGCAGCGTGCCGCCGTGGACAAAGTCAGTAATCGGCGGCGGCGGATGGAATGCTGATCGGGGCAACTGGTCCATGGTAGACAGTGCGATGTGCGCCGTCAGCTATGGCCGGTACAACGTGACCGCGCTGATTGATGCGTTCTGTCTTTCTCCCGGGGGAGAACTTTGTTTGCAGGAAAACCGTCTTGATGCGCTGACTCATTTCTTTGTGGCCCGCGACTCGATGTACCGCCAGGTTTATCAGCATCGCGTGCTGCAAGCCGCTGATGCGCTGACAAGGGCCGTCGTGCTCCGCTTGCGCGATCTATCGGAGGATGCGGTCTCGTCCGGAAGCCCGCAGGCGGTGCAAGATGCGCTTGCCGCACACGGCGCGTTCGCAGACAGTACCATGCTCGCCGTGCTCTTATCCAACTCTTACGGCTCAGAACTGCCGATCAGTTCACTTTACGAAATGACCGAGAGCTGGTGGACTTATCACCTGCATCGCTGGTGCAACGCCCATGATCAGGTTCTGGCCGATCTTGCGCAGCGCTGCCGCACCCGCCGTTTGCCGAAAACGATACGGTTAAGTGCACAAGATGAAGAAAACAATAATGAGCAGACTTGCGCACTGATTGAGCAGGTAAAGCACATCGCCGGCGAACTCGGTTATCCTCCGCGATATTACGTAGCCACTATTGAAGAAAAAGATAAACACCGGCAAAAGGCCGAGACTGTGCCTCTGGTCATGCTGGACACCGGTGAGATTGTTCCTGCAACTGCGGTAGAACCAATGATTGATCAGCTTATGCGGCGTCCGCAGGCCTCACGGCGCTGGCTCGCCGTGCCCGCTGAAGTAAAACAGAAACTTGGCCGTATCCGTTAGCGCAACGCCCCGACGGCGTTGCCGAATTTCGAGCGCAGCGAAGAAATTTGCTGCGACACTGTGTCGGGGCACGTGGGGCCCCCCGACACGCTTTGGAGCAGCGTGAAAAGGCCCAAGGATAGCCCTTGTCACGTAATTTACCTAGCCGCGAGATTGCCGTGTGAGATATCGCGGCTAGTTTGTTTCGTGCTGATACAATGTGTCCTGAGTCAGGACGAAATGCAGAAACCCCTGAAATAGTAGAGGGATACGCGATGCGGCATGGCGTAGAATCACCTTGGTGCGTCTGGTAAAAAAACAGCAGCCGCTGCGAACTTTTTCTCAACAACTTGAAAAGATTAGATTGTATCGTTGGCCGTCAAATTGCTAACACCATTCGTGACTGAGCACTTCTGCTCAGGTCCGGGCACAGGGACGGCCTGTATACGTAAAGATCGAGGAACAGATCGGTTAATTAGGGGTGTCGGACGAGGTGATGAACTGGTGCCTGGGGGATTAATCCTTTCCGGCGTTGGCAGACGGAAGGGGAAAGACCTGGTGTTCAAGCCTTGTTTTAAGGTCTGCAAATTGCTCCTCCAAGCAAATGTCTTAGAAAGAAAATACGCGCTGTGCTTCGGGGGGAAACAACAGTGAAGAAAATTATCATTCATCGGCTCTTTCAGTCTATCTCGGAACTTGAACAGGCAATTGCATCAGCACGGCTCGTGCTTAAGAACAAACGCAATGTACCGGCAGCACTCATCGAACGGATGAAGATGTATGATGAGATACTCGTGAAGCAGCGAGAGCTGGCAACTGTGCTTTGTGGACATGCGGCAATCGGCAACTGGGGCGAGGTCTCCCGGCATATCAAGCTGATCAACGCTTTATCGCACATGATTAGCGATGATGCGCGGGAAATACTAACTGGGGTGCAAGCACCCACAGAGGAAGACCGCCATGACGTAATATTCTGCTGAAAGATGGCAACGGCCGATTTTGGCCAATTCCGCCGCTGCGGGTAATTGCTCCACTGCTTGGAAGCCGCTGCGCATCGCGCGGCTTCCGCCCGGAAGCATATAGCAGTTATAATTTCCTAACCCGCGGCATTTCCTGATAAGATGCCACTTCCGGTTATGAACTCCAGATGCCCGTTGCCGCAATGACATCACAGCATACAAATGAGTCCGGGTTCGCGCTGATACTTACGGTGTTCGTCGTTGCGCTGGCGACTTTGCTGGTGATGAGTTTTGCCGACCAGACCTTCGCGTACCAACGTTCGGTGCGCAATTATACGGAGCGCATTCAGGCCGATTTTGTGCTCAAGTCAGCTTTAAACTTAGGCAAGGTGCTTCTTGAGCTGCCGAAAGTGGACGGCGTAAACGAGGATTGGCTCGGCGAACCCTGGGCGTTGATTGCCGGTGCGCCGGCTTTGCCTATCGAAGGACTTAACGGCGAAGTGCGCCTGGCCATTGTCGATGAAGGCGGTAAAATAAACGTCAACGCCATCGCCAGCGATAGTTCTTCGAGTTTTGGTTTTCCTTACCCCGCCCAGGTATCTCAGCAGCAAACGGCTCAGACTCCAGGAGCAATTGACCCGGCTAGCTTTTGGAAATCAGCACTGCGGGAGCTTTTTGTCAGCGCAGGATTCGTGCGAGAGCAGTATGAAAGGAATGAAACACGCACCTTGGGCAATACAGCGTTTGGTCCGGAAGAGCAGGTTGCCGCGATACACGACTGGATAGACAGTGACAGCAATTCGCATTCAAGCGCCAATTTCCCAGGTCAGGGGATTGAATCCTCAGCGGATAAGGCTTGGTTTTATAATAGAGTTTTCCGCACCATTTCAGAGCTGGCGCTTGTGCCGGGAATGACTCCGGAACGGATGTCCCGCATTGCGCCGTTTGTGCGAACAAGCCAGCCTCAGAGCAGTAAAGTAAATATCAACACTGCTCCACTTGAGGTCTTGCTTGCTATTGGCATTCCCGAATCTCAAGCGCGGGAGATTTTCGCAGAGCGGACTAATTTGCCGATTGACTCCGCGATGCTGCAGAATATAACCGCGGGCGATGCGCAGCTTGCACGAGTTGCTGCCGTTACCAGTCAAGAGTTCAGCGCATTTGCACTGATTAAGATGGCCAACGTTACCCGCTGGGCCCGGGCGTCAATCAACGTGCAAGGCTCCACCACCTCGCGCCGGGCTTTTATCAACGGAATTGAAATAATGTAGTTCAGCACAAAGGGAATCCCGATCAAAATTCCCTAAAAACCAAAAGTTTATGGGGAATTACCGGCAAAACTCAATACTATTCTTGATCTCCCTACCCGAGATGAGTAGTATACCCCCGCAAATTTCAACTGCGTTATCTTATAGTTCATAGGAACTTCTCGTCATGTCTAGAAAGTGCCAGATTTCAAACAAAAGCAAACAGCGGGGCAACCGCGTGAGCCACGCTAACAATAGAACTCTGCGGACGTGGGAAGTGAATCTCCATCGCAAGTGGCTGTATGACTCCGAGACCGGCAAGTCGGTTCGGCTGCGTGTCTCGAGCAGATTACTGCGCACGATCGATAAGAAAGGCCTTTCGGCCGCCCTTCGTGATTTCGGCCTTAAGCTCGAAGATGTAATGGCTTAAGAGCCAAGCTCGGCCGCCGCATTTTCTTGCTTCTTTGAGTTTGCCTGCGGCAATGTAGGTGATCTGCCGTTTCCATTTGTCCCCGGCGCACGCCATTCCGAAGTGCTGTCTTTGAAAGACGGATTGGGAGCCTGGGCATAAGGCGCCGGCTGGGCATAAAACGGCCAGTAGTAGGGCGCGGGGTAGACATTATACCCGAGGTGCCGCACCGGAATGCGTTCCAGCGAGCTGGGCACTGAGTTAGCGCGAAGCAGCCTGTCAATTTCAGCAGTCTTGCGCATCTCAACTGAACCTACGGAAACGACCAATGAATTCGTGGGATCAATGATTCTGGCGTTCACATAAACACGAACCGGCGATACGGCGTAGGTCCCGACAACAATCGCTGATAAATCGCGGTTTGCGCGAAGCGTGCTGGTATCGCGCGACAATCCGAATTCACCGCCGATGGCATTAATCTGCATCGAATCTGATTGGCGGACTTCAATAACATTGTAGCCCCGCATGGCAAGTTCACTGATCACCTGCTCCGCCAGCACGCGGCCAAAAGTCGATGATTGGTAAAGATCATCGATATTAACAAATGTAGTCACCGCAACCGGACCGCTGATGTTTCCTCTGAAATAGGCGTGAATCTGGTCGGCAAGGTAGCTTGTCTTGAACCGGCCCACTGATTCGTTTTCGGGATCTGGTATGGGAAATGCAGAGAAAGCTGGCAGGTCATGATATCGTTTACTGCAACCAATTAATCCTGCTAGGATCAATGCAAAAACAAACGGCAGATATGGAAAGAAAACTCGAAAATTATTCCTGTTCATGGCTTTTCCGTTGTTTAGTGAACTTGCTTTCTGTTTCGGCACTTTTCCCGATTTCACTGAGTCTTATTTTGCTGCTCGCAGGCGCATGCAGCATGAAACACTTCCCCGGAACGAACGAGGGATGCAATATCCGCACCTATATCGATCTTGGCTTATCAGATTACGTAACCAACCGGTTTCATTCACAACAAAAACCGCGCTTTGCGGTTGTGCCATTTGAAGTGCCGGAAACTTTTGCTCCGCCGGGGAATGTTTCCCAGAATTTTGGACGAGATATGGCAAACCTGTTTCAGCAGCAGCTCTTGCAGCGAGGGGAACTTGGGATTATTGAGAATTTCGATCGGGATCGATGGCCTGGGAAGCGTGCTGAGTTTTTTACTGGGAATTATGGCGCGATCGAGTTAGCCCGGAATGCAGGTTATGACTTTGTGATCGTTGGTTTCATGAAAGACATTGTCAACGAGTCAGAACTCACGCTCCTCACGCGGGTTATTGACACAGCAAACAGCATCACCGTCTGGTACGGGGAAACGACAGCGTTTACGACCGAGCGCGAGGCCCGGCGCACAATCAGCAGACTGAGCCGCGGATGGGTCAAAGACCGGCCTGAATTATTCGATTTTCCGGGCAGAACTGACTTGCTTATTTCATGCACAACTCAGCGCCTAATCCGGGGCAAGTCTTTCGAAGAGGAGCACCTGCTTCAGGAGCCGATGGACAACCCGGAGGCAAAAAAGAAGATTCCCCTTTAGGACGGGTTTCGGGGCGTTTAGTCCGAGGTTATACAACTAGCAGTATTGGCGTCATATCGCATACTCCCTGCAATTATTGTTTGTTGCGCAGCAATACGCTAATGTTTCTGATGCATTTTCATTTTGCCCAGCTTGCTGTGTTCTTTCATCCCGTCAGGAACTTAAAGAAGTGACATTCCTCTTCTCCTTGTACAGTATGCCGGCTGCGGCTCTTGTGCATGGAGATGAGTGAAGCAGGAGGTTTGATCTTAGAGGTAAACAGGCAGCGATGCCTGTTCTTTTATGTGTGTCCATTTTCAGTTCCCAACCCCCTGGAGACGGAGGAATTTCCCATGATCATCGGACGAAACGAGAACCGTGCTGTGCAAGCGTCGCTGAACGCTGATGGCGGCTGCGTGGACTGGCTCAGTGTCGGCATGCCCGACGGAAGGACGCTGGACGTCTGGACCCAGCGCGCCGCGGAGCCGTTTCACATGCGCGGCTGCTGGCCCGGCGACCAAGGGCGTTTCACCGATCGTTACGGAAACGGCGGTGTGCTCACGGTGAAGACGCATGCCGGCATCGCGGACCTGTCCATCGGTCCGGACGACAATCCGGACGGCCATCCGAACCGGCTGATCCACGGCATTCTGCCCCGCTATCCGTGGAAAAAGTCTCGGCAAGGCGAGGCTGCGGTGCTCAAGTTCACCACGCGAAAGTCCGCAGGCCACCCGGATCTGGTGAATACCGGCGTCTGGCCGCGTCACCGCCGTGTGGAAGACACCTACAGCATCGTCCCCGACGACCTCAACCAGGGCTTTCTCGGCGCGCTCCGCTGCGACTTCGTGCTGCACAACACCGACAAGCGCGTGCAGCCCGCCAGCCGGTGCTTCCATGCGCAGTGGAACCGCTCCCTCGGCGGCGCGATGGTGACTCCGCTGGTCAAGTTCGCGGCCACCGGCGTTTATCCGAAGAACGACGCCGGTATGCTCTGTCCGCTCGGTCCGCCGCACGGGATCACGCCCGAATTCGACTTCAGTCAGTGGAAGCCCGTGCCCGACGACCTGGACCATGGTTTCTGCTGCGCCGATACGGTCGAAATGCGCTGGCCGAATGTGCCGGGGCTCATCGCGCGCATCCGGCGGAGCAAAGAATTCGGGCACGTCGTCATCTACAGCCCGACGGAGCAGGGGCCGTTTTACGGCCATGTCTGCCTCGAATGGCAGACTGCCGCCCCGAACGCCACCGCGCTCTATGCGCTCGGCGTGCCGGACACGGGGCTGGTCATGCTCAAGCCGGGCGAGGAACTGAAGAGCTGGTGGCAGGTCGAGTTCTGGCTCGACTACAACATCGCCCAGTAGCAGCGGCGCTCCCGCACCGCATTGGTTGTCCCGCGCTCAGGAGCAAGGAGTCCCCATGCGGACCCTTGCTCCCTGAGCGGCGCGGGTTTAATGCTTCGCTCATTTCTCGAATGTTCGATTTCTTTTAAGACAACAGGAATCTACTCACCTGCAACAACTTGTCCACTGCTGTCGTCGCCAACCCATCTTCCCGCTACAGGAACACCATAATCCTTCATCGATCTTGGCAAGAGCATGGAACGCCGAAAGCCCCAGAGCCCCCAGGCACCGTGGATCGCTCCTTGGGCCTGAATTGTGCTAAAAATAGCCCGGCTCGGCTGAAAAATCCTTACGGTGTCTTTGCTGCCGTACCAAAACTCGACAGTTCCGTCTATAAGAACACGAGCCTGCGGAACTTTTGGTTCTTTTGATACTACAACCCATTCTCCCTTTCGGAGAAGACTGCGATCGATTGCTGCTACTTCGGGCGCGCTCGCAGGATACGTTTTTACTTTTCCGTCAAGCGGGTTTCGAATCTGAATCCCGCCATTTTCCAAGAGAAGAGCCTCCATGCAGTTGATTGAAACCCAGCCGCCGGTATAGCCTCCGCCGGACTTAGGCTCCGCAATCAGCATGCGGCCGCCGGTTCCTGCCCGGGCCGCCATTTTATAAGCTTGGCTCACCTCAGGAGGAAGATGACTGGAATCAATCCAGAAGATCCCCCGCGGTCCGCCTGCTTCAGCCTGGCCAAAGAAAACATAACTGTCATCTTTTGCATCTTTCGTCGGCTTAACCGCTACAGGTTTGCATACTGTACGCCAGTCATCACGACGGACAAGCGTCATCAAATCGTCAACTGCTTTGACTACAGTAGGATGATGGGCAGAAAGCGAATGAGGCTGCCAGACGTCTTGCTCATTTTGTTCGTGCATATAACTGTTATCCGCCCAGCAGTACGCATCTCCGTTGTCATCAGGTACAAGGAAACCGCGCAGTCCGCCGATGCAGCGGTTCATATTGTCGGTGCGATCCTCGCCTTTCAGAACATAATGCCCTATGTCCAATCTCGCAGATATTGCTTGACTCAAATTCGCGATCAGCCTGCCGTATTCCGCATCAAGCGCGGCAAATCCCGTATGAGCCGTTCCGCTCCCGGCTTGGCCTGTCCCGCCGCCAGCGCCTGCTTGAGCAGGCTTTTCCGGCTCCGGTGGTTTCGGCGCTTCGGCATACAATTTCATCATCGCATCGTGCGAAATTACAGAACCTTCCTGCTCGTAGCGTCCATTTTCAAGCTTTGCGCGCCACCCGCTTGCACCAACGGCTAGGCCCCGCCGGCTTGGGCTGGCGTCCGTTTCGGGAATCGTCCCCAAAGCAAAGTGATATTCGCGCCGCGTCAGCTTTCCTCCTGGTGATACATAGTCCACGGCGTAAGCCGCGACACGCTGCTTTCCGGGTTCGTAATCTTCAATAAACTTCTCACCGATGTAGCGCACACCGCGCACTGTCCCTAAGCCGCCTGGTTCATCGTAGATTGGCAGCTGTTCGTCTTGAGCGGGACCAAATCTAAGCAGCCACGCTCTTGTTGCACCTGCGGGTTTGTAGGCTGCTAGTGAGTCGAGCTCCGTCTTGAGCTCAGCCTCGGTCTTAGGCTTAATTACCGGAAGGGGGGCCGCCTGCACATCGGCGCTTGCCGCAGTTATCCGCTCGACGTCTGCCGGAGAATAGACAGTAATCCGTTCCTGTCCGTCCTGCGGCGTCACACTCAACCTCGCCTCCTTCAGCACCGGAACCGGTCTGCCGTTTTCTACTTCTCCCCGTTCAAAACGAAGTTCCAGCTTGCCCCTGCCGTTTGCATATTTAAGGTCATAACGCAGCACGGTATCGTAACCTTCCTGGTAAGCCACTTGACCAACTCCAGGACGATCGGCGGTCGCCTCAGTTACCTCTCCGGCAACTTTGTCATCAGGAACTAAGAAGCGCTCATGGGATTTACTGCCGTAAGGAACCTCATAGGCATGCGGAAACTTAACTTCTGCCGGCGGCGGAACTGCAATGGGCGGCTGCGGCGGGGGCGGCTGATAGGGCTGCGCCGCAGGTGCCGCAGGTGCTGTCCCATTGACACTTTCAACAGCACCACCGCGGAATCCCGCTTCTGCTGCCGGGTGCCCCCGGTTTTCTTGCGCATAGGTAGCGACTTGAAATTTCAGCGGCTCATACAAACTGGGCAGTCCTCTTCCCCGCTCGTCTTTTCCTCCGACTACGAATTGAGCTCCGTTTGTTTCGAAGCACCCGACAGTTGTATCAATAACCGGTCCTGGATTATTTCTGTCGGTAAGGTCGACAAAAAAACTAACTCCTCGAGTGAGATGTGTAACATGGTCTTCTGCGAGAGCCAGTCTCACATTTTGTACGTCAACTTCCCTGTAGGTGTAATCAGTGTTCGGGTCCAAGTGGTGGGTATTCACCGACTTCGGGGTAATGATATCATGCGTATAGAGATGCTTTAATGAGCCGTCAGGCATTTTTTGGCTGACCTCGATTTGCCAGCCCGATGCCTCTCCCCCTTCCTGCCAGTTCCTGCTTGGCGGAATTACTCTGAAGGTTGTGCCGTTGGCAAGCGTTACTTCTCTCCTGTCCTGCACAGGGGGCGGCGTCTCTGTCCGGGGCTCTTGCTCAGCCTTGCCCAGCCAGTTATCCGGAAGCACGGCAATCGGCACATAAGACTTGCCGCCAATCGTGATCCGGCACGCTCCTGGAGTGAATGTGCTGGCCCCTCTCTTCATTGCCGGTGGGACAACTATCTTACCTCCGTCCCTTAAGCAATTCGAAAGATCAAAGTCCGCCGGAAGTTCGGCGCCGGGAAATGTTTCCTGGAGATCCTTGCGCAGCCGGGCTTTGATTACATCGTCCTTTAGCGGCGCAATATTCTTGTCGCCATGATAGGCTTCGAACCAGACGTCGACTTGATTCTTTGCCTGCATGAATTCATCGGTATCTCCGGCTTCCCCGGTATGTGCACCGGCAAAGCCGCCGGAGCCCAATCCGGTTCCCTTTCCCGGGTAACCGATCAGAACTCTAACTTTCTCCGGACGGCTGAAATCTCTGACTACAATGACCACGGCTTTGCGATGCTCAGCCGTTGGATCGAAATCATAAGACGCAGCATAAGCCAGTCCGCTCTTGAATTGCGCTGCGCTTAATCCTGCGGAATCGCATTGCGGCCCGCGCGCTGAAACTTCCCTCGGCCAGCCGGGCATGGGATCAAGACTTCGCGATTGCTCTACTGGGGGCATAATTTTGTCCGCCTCGAACTAGGATCGTCCTATACTTCAGCCACTTATCTGTATTATGGCCACCAGACGACACATCGTTGCGCTTTTTATGCCATGAACTAAGTAGTTTGCTTAAACCGCTTGCTTGGCGCACCGCGCACCTTGGTGAGAAACACGATTATCGCTCAGTTCCTGGGAACTTACGTGGCTTGCTGCAGAATGCGGGAACTATTCCGGAGGCACCGCTGATTACACCGCAGTTCCCAGCGCGGTCCGGGTTTTGGCCAAGCTTGCCGGATCGGATACTTCAAGCCGCTGCGGGGCAGGGTTGATGCGTTTGAGCAGCTTGCTCAGCACGCCGCCTGCGCCGAACTCGATGCAGTGCGTAACTTGCTCATCGGCCACGAGCCTCAAGACCGATTCCGTCCAGCGCACAGTGCCGCATACTTGTTTCTTAAGCGCCTCCCGCACCTCGTCTCCCGAAGCAACAGGACTGGCTGAATAGTTCGCGTAAACTGGGAACTTGGGTGCACGAAACGAAATAGTATCCAAGTCTTTGCTCAGACTTTCTGCGGCGGGCTTCATCAAGGTGCAATGAAACGGTGCGCTGACGTTCAGCGGTATGAGCTTACCGCCGGCCGCAGACATTGCGGCACAGAAGGCATCCACGGCTTTGGCTTCACCGGCGACAACCGTCTGTCCCGGCGAGTTAAGATTGGCAATTTCAACTATGCCGGCATCAAGCTTACCGATTACAGCCTGAATCTCCTCAGGGGCAGGTCCCATTACTGCCGCCATTTTTCCTTGGCCCTGCGGCACCGCTTCCTGCATGTAGCGCCCCCGCTTATGAACTAGCCGCAGCGCTTCCGGGAAATCAATGGCTTCTGCCGCAGCAAGTGCCGTGTATTCGCCGAGGCTGTGCCCGGCCCCGCAGCACACTTCAATACCAGATAGACGAAAGCAAATGTAACTTACGCACAGAATTGCCGGCTGCGCGTTTTCCGTAAGCGTCAGCTTCTCCAACGGTCCCGAGAGGCAAAGGCTGGATAAAGAAAACCCAAGGGCCCGGTCGGCCTCTTCGAACAACTCACGCGCCTCTTCTGCTGCATCGAGGAAAGCCGCCCCCATCCCCACTGACTGAGATCCCTGTCCAGGAAAAAGCGCAGCTATACGTGCCATAATGTCACTCCAGAATTATGGGCATTAACCCGTTGTTGAACCGCTGAATATAGCATTCGAACGCCAGCTCAAACAATCGCGAATGCATTAGTGCCGGATGAGCACCGCCTCCTTTGCTCGACAAAAAAAAGAACAAAAACAATAAGTTATCTATCAAGGACTCATGCGGTTAGCACATGAAAAGATCGCAATTAACACTATTCAAGTAAGTAACTGCTCCCGTCGATAGATATCTTAAGACTAGTTAATACGGATTAGAATCGAGCAGGTTTTATCCGTTGATATTTGAGTTGTAATAGTCGCGTAGTGTCTCTCAGGTAGTTCTCAGTGTTGTTTCAGGCACTCCAGGACAATTCAGCGGGTAAATTCGGCGGCGCCTATCAGGCCAAGGTGCTGATTGTCGATGACAACTCCGAACTTCTTTCTGTGCTGCGGGTTGTGCTTGAGAAAAACGGCTACCGCGTTTTTCTCGCCGAGCGCGCCGGTCAAGCCGTCGAAGCGCTGATGAAAGATATCCCGGATGTGATTGTTTGCGACATAATGATGCCGGACAAGAGCGGCCTTGAGCTGCACAAAGATATTCAAGAACATCCGGAGTGGTGCAATATACCGTTTATCTTTCTGACGGCGCTTGCTTCCGATACTGACATTAGAACAGGCAAAGGAACCGGGGCGGATGATTATTTGACCAAACCCTTTGACCCGGACGAACTCTTGTCGGTCATCAACGGCAAACTGAGCGCAGCAAAGCGGCGAAAAGCAATGGCAGCAAAACAATGGGATGGTTATTGCCGGCGCATCATTCATACCCTTTCCCATGAATTTCGCACTCCGCTGGTTTCAATAAATACAGGAACTGAACTATTGATCGACCAGCAGAAGGAACTTAATCCGGAACAAATCCGCCGCTTGCTGGAATCAATCTGGCGCGGCGGACAAAGGCTGGAACGACTTGTTGATGATTTCATGCTATTGCAGCAAATCGATCTCGGACATGCATACAATGTCTGCCAGCTATATCGCCGGAACTTTTATTTGCCGCAGATCGTACAAACTGCCGTAGATTGCTTCACGGAAACTTACGCAGAACAATGTTCATGTCCACCTGTGCTGCAGCTTCCTCAAGAGGAAGAACTGCAAGACCTCGTGGTTTCTGTTTACGATGTGCAGATTGTCAGTATCATCCATCGCCTGCTGCACAACGCATACAAATTTGCCGGTAATGATAAATCGGCCGTGGTGAGTATAGGTATTCAGGGAAAACGCGGATTTGTCTGTGTGCGGGATTACGGCCCAGGTCTGGAAAACTTTCCGGTGTCTTCGCAAATTGCCTGCCAACCCTTTGTGCAGATCAATCGTGAGACTTATGAACAGCAAGGATGCGGCCTGGGTCTCACCGTCTGTATGTATTTTACGCAGCTTAATGGCGGTAATCTGACGCTGCGCCAACCGCAAGACGGCAATGGTCTGGAGGCCGTAATCGACTTCCCGCTTGTTGGGCAATAAGGCTTCGTTCCCAAGTCTCGTATAAAAAAGTAATCTTCTGTCAGCTCAATTCGTGCAAGTTTAGGCTGCACGCATCGACTAACCAGCAAAAAGATAAGCTTATATAGTTTCACGCTTAGGAGAACATCTATCATGGCTCACGAATTACCTCCCCTTGACTATCCGTACAACGCCCTGGAACCTCACATCGACGAGGCGACGATGAAGCTGCATCACGACATGCATCACGCCGCTTATGTGGCGGGGCTGAACAATGCTGAAGCGAAGCTTGCGCAGGCGCGTGAAGCCAAGGATTTTTCACTGGTCAAACACTGGGAGCGCGAACTGGCATTTCACGGCGCGGGTCATTTCCTGCACTGCATTTTTTGGAAAAACATGTCCCCCAACGGCGGCGGCAAACCGCAGGGCAGTTTGCTTGAACAGATCCGGCGTGATTTTGGCGACTATGAAAGTTTTACCGCGCAGTTTAAAGCTGCAGCAACCGCTGTAGAGGGTTCAGGCTGGGCATTGCTGGTCAAGAATTCAATGACGGGAAAGCTGGAGATTCTTACGTCCGAGAAGCACCAGAATCTCTCGCAATGGGTTGTTGCGCCGCTTCTTGTACTCGATGTTTGGGAGCATGCCTATTACCTCAAGTATCAGAACCGCCGTGCAGCCTATGTCGAAGCGTTCTTCAACGTAATTAATTGGACCGATGTTCAGCAGCGGTTTGATAACGCAGCGTAGACGAAGCTGACATCTTTGTTTCTGACTTGCGGGGGGGGTGCTGGAAAGCCCAGGCCCCCTGCGTTTCTTCATCAGAGTGCTTTCTTCAGATATGACCGCAGGCGCAGCAGCGCCCGTGAGCGGATTTGGGAGGCGCGGGATTCAGTCACGCCGATAATTTCACCGATTTCTTTGAGGTTCAGCTCTTCGTAGAAGTACAGCGTAATAACCAGCCTTTCTTTCTCCGGCAAGCGATCCAAAGCCCGGGCAATGATCTCCACACGTTCGGTATCTAAGAGCTGGTTCAACGGGTCAGGCCGGGAGCTCGGCAAAGATTCATCGGCGCGAAAACGCTCCTCGCCATGACCGAAACCAAGCTCTTCCAGGCTGAGCATGACTACGCCGCTTACTTCTCCCAGCATCTTGTGCAAAGTATCAATGTCGACGCTGAGCGCTTGCGCTACTTCGGCATCATCCGCCGGACGGCCCAGTTCCTGTTCCAACTGCAAATAGATGTTTTCCAGCTTGTGTGCTTTGTGGCGCAGGGAGCGTGGAACCCAATCTTGAATGCGAAAGCTATCCAAAATCGTGCCGCGGATGCGGAATTGTGCATAAGTTGAGAAATTCGTCTCGTGGCGCGGGTCGTATTTTTCCAGAGCGTCGACTAAGCCGATAATTCCGGAGTTGAGCATTTCCTTAATATCCACTTCTGCGGGCAGACGGCCCGCGAGCCGGTGAACAACTCGTTTAACAAGCGGAAGGAAATTGCGGATTAGCTCCTCGCGTTCGTCGTCATCGATTGTGCGAAACGACTGCGTATTCGGCTTCTGTTTGGGCTTCACCCTTCACAAGCTCCTATGAACAAACCTTAACGCTCTTTATTGCCGGCGGCTTCTTCTCGTCACCCTTGCGGCCCCCTGATGCACTTCTTCCCACGCCGCCCAGAGTTTCAGCAAACAGAACTCAATACCCATCACTCCAGCAACCACACACCCACTCCAAGCAGCAAGCAGAGATAACGGACTCACTTGATAACAGACCGGCCAGCGAAACGCTGTTTGCGGCAGTCCAATCTGTATACAGTCAGTCCAGCTGCTGAACCAGTCAGCCGAGCTGTAGAACACCCCGCCCAGAATGCCAATCAAAAGACACGTCACAGCGATTCCGCACATAAAGCGGTGCAAGACTTGATAACGCCGCTTGAGTTCCCTGTAATTAGCCATCCTTAAAATTTAGAAGCCGATTGATTGTCTAAAGATTCAGCAGTTTTTCGACGATCAATTTCGTGTTTGCGCTCAAACCGCATCACAGTATTTAGGCTTTATTTCCAGCTATTTACGCACCCTGCTCCAGCAGCGAGCGGAAGAAAAACTGCAGCCCGCCTTTTGGGGTCCGGGAACCTTCGTTAGCCGATATTTTCTTGGCCAGACGGTAGATATCACGGCTTGCCCTGGCGTTCGGATAGAGCTTAAGCAGCGGGGTCTGCTTCATCACCGCATCAACCAGCGAATCGTCCTCAGCAATGGCTCCCATATAATTGAGGCTCACCGGAAGGAACTTTCCTGCTGCCGCGGCAAGCTTGGCAAACGGGCCGCGTCCATCGCTTCCCACAGGAACCCGGTTGACAATAACGTCGAATTCCTTGCTCGACCATTGGGCAGCCATAACTTTGATCAGTGCATACGCATCCGTAATCGACGTTGGTTCAGGATCGATAACAACAAGAACTTGCTCCGCTGCCGCATTAAAGTACAAAACGCTGTCCCCGATACCGGCGGCAGTATCAACAAGAACATAATCGTAGTCCGTGGCAAATTCGTCGAAACCGCTGATCAAGGAGGCCTTCTCATCTTCTCCCAGCGACACCATCTCGGGAATCCCGCTTGCAGCCGGGATTACATCCAGCCCATCAGTATAACGCACTAGGATATCCCGTATCGCCGCGCCTCCGGACAAAACATCATGCAAAGTTGCTGCCGGCTTGAAGCCAAGCATGATATTGATATTGGCCAAACCAAGGTCTGCATCCAGCAGGAGAACCCGCTTCCCCATACTGCAAAGCGCAAGGCCCAAATTAATCGTGGTATGCGTCTTTCCGACTCCGCCTTTGCCGCTTGTAACGGAAATGACCTTCGCTGGCTTGTGACCAATACTTGATGACATTATCTTTGCGTATCTCCTCGGTGAATTCTGAACACAACCTGCTATCAGATACATAGCTCTCCCAAATGATTAAACACCATATATTATATCGCTCGCCGAATAACGAGTAGTCCGGGCGCCGCTCTGATTAGTCATTAAACCGTGATCACTCCTAGTGACTGCACCTTAGTTTGCGGGCTTATTTCTTGATGCGACAATATCGCAAATCCCGGAATAAACCGTTCGGTAAAAGAGAATAAGGCGGCGCGCATCGCTGCCGGTGCAAGAAGCACTGGTGTCGCTCCTTGCTGCGCGAAGCGTTCCGCCGCTGATTTAAGACGGCTTAAAAAGGTCTGTGCGATTGTCGGCTCAAGCGCCAGATATGAACCTTGCTCACTTACCTGCAGCGCATCGCTGAGTGCGCGCTCGAGGTTCGGTGAAATGCTGACCAGGCGCAGCGTTCCATCGTCAGCGGTAAAGTGCTGGGTAATTGCCCGCGAAAGTGCCCGCCTTACGTGCTCAATTAAGCGCTCGGGAGATTTCGTCGTCGGGCCCCAGTCGGCCAGGGTCTCCATGATTGTCCGCAAATCCCGGATGCTTACTCCCTCACGCAACAGACCGCAGAGCACTTGCTGCACAATGCCTACCGGCAGCACGGTCGGCACAACTTCTTCCACCAGCCTTGAATGTTCTTTCGCCAGATGATCAAGCAGCATTTGCACTTCGTGGCGTCCGATAATTTCATGCGCATGACTCTTGATTACTTCGGTCAAATGCGTGGTAATCACTGTCGGAGGGTCAACCACGGTGTAGCCGGCAAATTGCGCCCGCTCCTTATCCGCTTCGCTGATCCACAGCGCATCCAGTCCAAATGCCGGTTCTTTTGTGGGGATGCCAGGAATCTTCGCCTCGACACCGCCCGGGTCCATCGCCAGATAGTGATGACGCCGCACATTGCCTTGTGCAATCGGCACGCCTTTGAGCATCAGCCGGTACTGCGATGACTCAAGACGGACATTGTCCCTGATATGGATCGGCGGCACGATAAAACCGTATTCCAGCGCAAATTGCCGGCGAAGTGCCCGGATGCGTTCAATCAAATCTCCGCCGCTTGCCGCATCGACCATCGGTACCAGTTCGTAACCTACTTCAAGCTCCAACAAATCCACGCCAAGCAGCGTTTTCACTTCCTCGGTGCTGCCCGGAGGCGGCGGGGCGGGCTTGTCTCCATCCATTCCCGTGCGGCCTTCTTTTTCCTGCGCGCGTCCCTCAGCTTCCGCCTGAGCCATGCTGAAAGCAGCCATGCCGCTCATTCCGGCAAGCACCATAAACGGAATAAAAGGCAGTCCCGGAACTATGGCAAAGGCCGCACAAACTGCGGAGGAAAGAAACAGCGGACGGGAATAACGCAGCAGCTGCGAACCAACTTCTGAGCCCAAGTCAGCACCGGAAGCTGAACGCGCAACGATCAAACCGGCGCTTACAGAAACAATCAGCGCCGGAATCTGCGCAACAAGACCGTCTCCGACGGTCAGCAAAGTGTAGGTTTCGGCGGCTTTTCGCCAGCTCATGCTGTTCATGAGGATGCCCATGAATAAACCGCCGATAATATTGATAAAACCGATAACAATGCCGGCCACCGCATCTCCACGTACGAACTTTGACGCACCATCCATCGCACCGTAGAATTCCGCTTCCCGTGAAAGATCTTCGCGGCGCTGACGGGCCTGGTTTTCGTTGATCAAGCCGCTGTTAAGATCCGAATCGATCGCCATTTGTTTTCCCGGCATGGCATCCAGGGTAAAACGTGCGGCGACTTCCGCGATACGCCCGGAGCCCTTGGTAATCACCATAAAGTTAACGAGAACAATGACCAGAAAGACAATAACGCCGATAATAAAGTTGCCGCCGAGAACGAAAGTTCCAAATGCCTGAATGACGTGACCCGCTGCGTCCATACCTTCGTGACCATGAAGCAGAATCAGCCTGGTTGAACAGACATTCATGGCCAGGCGAAATAAGGTGGTAAGCAGCAGCAGCGCAGGATAAGACGTAAACTCTAGGGGTCGGGCGAGATACAAAGAAACAAATAACACCACCAGCGACAACGCGATGTTTGTCGCTAAGAGAATATCGAGGAGGAAAGTTGGTATCGGAATGATCATGATTACAACGACCCCGATTAACAACCCCGGAATCGCGTAACTCATGAAAACCTGACTTTGCGTTCTTTCAGCCAATGTCCTGCCCCCTTAATTAATCTGCCTGCCGTTTCTTTTTTACCGGAACCTTTCCGCGCATACGGTAGACATAGGCCAGTATTTCCGCCACTGCGCGATAGAGTTCATATGGTATTTCTTGGCCGACTTCGGCCATTTTATAGAGCGCCCGGGCCAAGCTCTTGCGCTCAACGATTGGAATGCCATGGTAGCGGGCAAGCTGACGGATGCGATCCGCGAGGTAGCCTTTGCCTTTCGCAACCACACGAGGAGCACCGCCAGTGTCTTGAGAATACGACAAGGCAACAGCGATATGAGTCGGGTTGGTCACGACCACGTCGGCTGTTTTCACTTGTTGGAGCATCCGCTCGCGAACGCGGCGCATGCCAATGGCGATAATTTTGCGCCGCACCGCATCATCGCCTTCCACTGCCTTGCGTTCGTCCTTTATTTCCTGCTTCGACATTTTCAGTTTTCT
>JAKPSH010000304.1 GCA_029555385.1 Pseudomonadota bacterium | reverse complement strand
CACAGCAAAATCTCTTCGTCCCAAATGCTTTTTTCTCGTCCGCAGAAAATGATTGTAAGGAGGATAATGAAAACTTAAAATTCAACCCGTTCCGAGCTTGACAAGTGGTCAATACATAGCAGGAAATCGGATTGCCGTGCTATCTTGTGCAGTGAAGCATCTCCGGTTCCTGCAAGCCGAGTTCTGCAGGCGGGCGGCGGCGCGCCTTCAGCTTTCACCCAGGTGATGCCACAAATATGCGCCATTCAGCGACTTTCAGGGGGAGTTCCGGTGCGGCAGATTTACGCGCTTACTTTGAGTTTAGCAGGTTGCTGAAAATGAGTTTTTCAGTGCCCTGTTAGCATTACTCCGTTAGGGGTGTGGATTTGAGGCGATTTTCGCTAAACGGGAACCGTGAGCCCTCGGCCTGAGCCATAGTGCCATAGAGCACAGAGGCGGTACTGCTCGGGCCGAAGGCAGCGGAGCGATATCCCGTTTAGTGAAAATCGGCCAAAGACGCAGGCCTAACGGAGTAATGCTAGGGAAGTGCGATTTTCTGGCCCGGCTTAAGTAGCGCCCCCAAATTTGGATTAACCTTTTTCAGTTTGGCGACGGTCGTTTTGTGCTTCTTCGCAATTCCCGAAAGAGTATCTCCCGGCCGCACCGTATATGTGCGTTCACGATTAGCGGATAACGCCTTTGTTTTTGCCGGTCTTTGCGCCTCCGCCAGAACCTCACTACCCTCGGGGATAACGATCCCTTGCCCAACACGTATGGTTCGTCCAGAACCTAGACTGTTTGCGGCGGCTAAATCTTGCTCCGGCACACGAAAGCGTTTAGCGATGCCGCCAACAGTATCTCCCTTCTGCACAACGTAAACCGGCAAGGAACTTCTCGGCTTGCGCTTTTTAATGCTCCCATCCATTGCTTCGGCGCTGCTTAAACCCACTTGGCGGCTGTTCGCGGCGGCAGCGAGCAGCCTCTGCCCCTTGCCCGACGGGACTTTGACCATAAACCCGCTGGGAATGGGCACACGGCTCGTCAAAACTGGATCGCGAAACGAACGATTCAACCAGCTCAATTTTTCCCTGCTCTCGCCGGTAATTTGCATTAAATCGCGGAAAGTCATACTGCGGCCAAGTTTTACCTCATCAAACCTCAGAGGTGTTTCACGCTGCAGGCCGGGAAAGTAGCGCGCCGCATTACGGTCGACTTCCAGTGCAGCCAAAAACTCCGCATAAAAATTCTTCGACGCAAATCCGAAAGTCCTGCCGGTATAGCGATCTATGATTTTTGCGATATCAGTCGTGCCCACTTCTTCAATGGCACGGATCATACCGGCCAGTCCGTGGTTATAGGACGTCACAGCGATCGGCCAGCTGCGCACATGCGCATAGGCATTCTTTAAATACTTTGCAGCAGCACGGGTCGCCAGTATCGGATCCCGCCGTTCGTCAATCGAAGCATTGATGCGCAAATACCGGCTGCCCGTCGAGCGCACAAACTGCCAAATTCCAGCCGCACCCGCCGAACTATAAGCCTCATAATCGAAAGAGGACTCCACATGCGGCAGCCGCCCCAGCTCAGGCGGCAGCCCTTCCGCACGGAATATTTCTTCAATCGCATATAGATAACGTCCGGAACGAACCAGTCCTTCCCGGAAACGCTCTTTCAGCCCTGCCTGATAACGGATAAACTCGTCACTCGCTGCACGTTCATAATGCCCGGGGCTGTCCCGGCCGATACCGGCGAACATGTGCTTAATCCGGCGTTCAAATGGATTTGCAGCTTTGCCGCTTACAGACAGCGACCGCAGCGCCGATTGAATCCGCCTGGTTTCCCGCTCTACCGCCTGTTCCTTTGTTTTTTGCAAGTCCCGGCCGCTGAGAGTTGCTTGATACTCGGTAAAATCAAGCACGGAATATACAATCTCTGGAAACTCGCGATGGTGAAACACCCGTTGGTTTTTCCCGTACTTTACAAACATGTCGCGCCAAAACTCAACTTTGCCGCCAAGTCCGGGCGGCACGGCAAAAACACTCCGGTCCTCTGCTGGCGGAGCGGCATCCGCCGTCAATTGCGCATTCACCCCCGATGGCGCACATACCGCAAAAAACGCAATCACGGCCGCAGCAACAACCTGTCCTTGCTTCCTGTTCATCAACACCTGTCTCATCATTCAGTAAATAAGAGAATTTTCGTTAAATCGTCTTCAGTTTCAGTGGCCAGCGCTTTACCTTCTGGACCATTGGCAACAACGGCAAAAGCCAAGCGTGCGCCGCCGCGGCTTTCCAAAAAACCGGCCAGAGAACTTACACCATCCAATGTTCCGGTCTTCCCCCAAACCCCGCTGGCAAGCTGCCTTTCCCGCAGATATACAGTAGTGGGCACAGAAGCCGCATCTTTTTCCGGAAGAAGATTACGCTTCTTCAATGTCCCAGTATGCCCAAAGCGGCTGAACGACGCGATGAGGTCCGGAGCCACGGAAAAATCCCGATATGCAGCGGCAAGCACTTTAACAATCTGTTCCGGCGTAAGTTTGTTCTCGCGGCTAAGCCCGCTGCCATCCACAATATTAAATTTGTCGTCCTCGTAGCCAAGATCGTTTAAAACTTTCTTTAGACGGGAGACTCCCAGTTCATAACGAAATCTTCCGGAATCATCCTGCCCCATCGCAAATACAATCTGCCCCGCAAGATAGTTGCTGCTGTAATGATTAAGATCTCGCAGGATTTCAGCAAGCGCTTTAGACTCATAGAGCAGCAACTGTTTTGCCGGCGCAGGCGTCTGACCAAGTAATATCTTGCCCGACACGGCTACTCCCGCTTTCTCCAGCATAAACTTCAACAACGCACCGAAATAACCTGGCGGATCGGGAACCGTCAGGTAGCGAATTTCGGCATCGCCGTCTAGTCCGATAGTGCCCCGCACATCGACAAGCACCTTGCTTCCTTCCAGAACGGTAAACAGACCCAATTTCTCTTGATTGACTCCGGGGACAAAAGACGCACTGAATGGTACTTGAGATATCTGCAAATCCTTGCCGCTTCCGCGCCGCGCACGCACCTGATTTCGCAGCCGGAACGGCGTGCCGGGACCAAGACTGACAAATGCGGGAGCACCGGATGCGCCAGGAGCAATTGTCACGGTATAGCAGTTGCTGTTCAACGACGTCGCGCTCAGCGCCGCCTGATAAGGCCGGGGACCGCTAGCACGAGGCGGATCCTTGAAAAGAGAGTCGTCAATAACAACATGCTCGACTTGATCCACCCCTCGCGCTTTTATTCCCTGGGCAAGCTCAAAAAGCTGCTCCGAGACAAACGACGGATCCCCGTAACCACGCAAATAAAGGTTTCCCGCCTTCCAGGTCTCTTTACGTTTTTCATCGAGCCCAACCGAAGTATCGAGCCGGACATCCTGTTCATGCGGAAGATGATCGATAAAAACTTCAGTAGGGAATCTATACGCACCGCCCAATGCTTTGAGCGCAGCAAAAGTAGTAATTATCTTGAGTACCGAGGCCGGTATAAAAAGATGAGTACCATTTGACGAAAACAGCTCCTTGCCCGTTTCAGCATCCGCAACATACAATCCAAGCACGGTTTCTTGGCCGGACTTTGCATTCAGCTCATCGAGATACTGCTGCAACCGCACCGACAGCCGGGACTGGGCTTCGGCGGAACTAACAGCAAGGACAAGTGCTGTACATATGGCACTACAGGCAACGAGTCCGCGGCAGAATATTCTCCGCAGATTTATGCGTTTCTTGCTCACTTTATGCAAATCTGGCAAAAGAGATAAGTAATTAGATTCTCTAGCTTTAGTTTATGGACGCCGGAATAATCAATATTGTTTTGGTCACCGTTCCCAACGAAGAAACAGCGTTGCATATCGCGCGCAGCCTCGTCGAGAAGAAATTTGCAGCCTGCGTCGGCATATTACCTGGGGTGAAATCAGTTTACCGCTGGCAGGGCGCGATCGAAGAAGCTGAGGAGTTACTGCTGGTGGTTAAAACGACAGCGCAATGTTACCCGCTGCTCGAAGCCGAAATTCGCGCGCTCCATCCCTACGAAGTCCCAGAGATTGTTGCGCTGGCTCCAAGCGCTGCGCTTGAATCTTACAGCCGTTGGATTTTAGATGAGACACTCGCCGCACGGACATTATGAAATGAAGACGCATGCATGGCGCATGTCCGGCTTCTTTCTTAGCACAATACTGCTCATATTTCTGGTATCGTGCCGCGAAAAGAAACGGCAGAATAACGCCAAGCCGCAGGGCGGCGGCATCTCGCGACCTTGACTGCAAAAACAATGTAAACGACGCTTTTTTCTGCTTTCTTACAGCAACTCTTTTGCTGAACAGCGTACCTTGCCTAATAGATGAAGTCTCAGGAAGCCGCAGCGTTCCTGAGGAATACAGAAGAAAGCGCGTCAGGCGCTTATACTTTGGAGTAACCATTTATGAAGCATCAAGCAAACAGCATCGTTTATCCGGTGCACACATCCACCTTTGTCTTCGTGTTCTGCAGCAGCGCAGGAATGTCTCTTATCACTCACGGCGTCATCACCCAAACTTAGCATATGCGGCTGCGCACGCCGCTTAGCTGACGTGCGTATTCGCACCCTAGTACATCGCGTACTCTGACGAAAATCGCCGGAGAAATTGCGCTATGCCTAAACAACCGCTCCGCACACCGCTGCGGCTTTGGAAAAATGCAGCCATGCGGAGATCTATCGTTTGGAGTAAGGATATGAAGAATCAATCATTGGGTAAAATCCGGAAAGACGCAAAAGAAGGCCTGCAGCGTATGGCTGCCTCAGTATGTTGCATCGCCGAACGCCGGGCTCACGCAAGCTTGTTTGCCACCGGCGCCGCACTGCTTGGCCTAGGACTCGAAGGCATTGCCGCCGCACAAGGCGCAGGCCCGCTCGGATACAGCGGCGAGGCAGAGTTTGACCCCGAACTCATTCACTGTGCGGTAGGGCATCTCTTTATGCTTATTGAAGGCGCTTTTGGCGCGCTGATCATGGTCGTAAGCGGCATTGGCGCGATTATGGCCGCGGCAATGGGGGCTTACCGGGCCTGTCTCGGGATGCTCGTCGTCGCCGTAGGGTCGTTTATCCTCCGCTCACTGGTATCACTGTTCTTTGGCACAGATTTCCCTACCTGCGAGGCGAGCTAGCTCTAGTATACGCGCACTTCGCGAAAAGGCCCACGGACGGGCCTTTCCTTGCTCATCTGAAGCGAATCTGGCAAAAGGACAAGTGAACAATGTTTGCGAACAATAACCAACCATTCTACTGGGGCGTAACCGCCGAAGCGTTTTCGCTTGGGCCGCTGCATATTCGCTGGTACGGTCTGCTTTTTGCGTTTGCTTTCCTCGCCGGCTACCGGATAGTCGCCTGGGTATTTGCGCGGGAGAACAAACCGTCTGTGGATCTCGACCCCCTGTTCATTACCATGTTTCTCGGCACTGTATTGGGGGCACGTCTCGGGCATTGCTTGCTTTACGAGCCGGGCTTTTACCTCAGCCATCCCCTTGAAATACTGAAAATATGGCAAGGCGGATTAGCGAGCCACGGCGCTGGCATCGGCATGTTTATTGCCCTTTATCTTTATGCGCGCCGCCGCAACAATCAACCGTATCTTTGGCTGCTTTCACGGATGACGATAGTCGTTGCGCTTGGCGGCGCGCTGATCCGTTTGGGAAATTTTTTCAATTCCGAGATTATTGGCAAACCAACGGACATCTGGTGGGCTGTTGTTTTCGCCCATATTGACTCACTGCCCAGGCATCCGGCTCAGCTTTACGAAAGTCTGGCCTATCTTGCCGTTTTTATCGTGCTTGTTTACCTTTACCGGCGCACAAATCCACGAACCAATCAGTCACTCTTGCTGGGCTTTTTCCTAAGCACAGTATTTATCATGCGCTTCTTGATCGAATTCCTAAAGGAGCCGCAAGTGGAGTTCGAACGGAGAATGATGTTAGATCTGGGACAGATCCTGAGCCTGCCTCTTATCTTCCTCGGATTATTGTTCTTGTATCAGTGGGGACGCAATTTTAGAAAGGAGCCGCCGCAATGACAAAAAAAGAAGACCTGCCGAAAATTGCTGCCAAGACACCAGTCAGTGCAGAGATAGAACCCGGCACCTATTACTGGTGCGCTTGCGGCCTGTCAAATTTTCAGCCGTACTGCGACGGAACTCATGCGGGGACAGACTATCTTCCTGTACGCTTCTCTGTCGAAGAAAAGAAACGTATCTCCCTTTGCACCTGTAAACGCACAGCGAACCCGCCATATTGCGACGGCACGCATAAGAAACTGTAAGAATTATGCGCTCATCGAGATCTTCGCCGCAGGCGAACTTCTCCAACTTATATCGTCCTCCCCGCAGCGAAAAATTGTCGAAATAAACTATAAGGATTTGACAAAACCAGGGCGATAATCAGATAGGCTGCGATATTTATACAACAAATCGAAGCGTATAATTTGAGACAAGTGCGACCGCCTCTAAACTATTACGAAGTCCTGGGGATAACACCCAGCGCCCCTAGTGCGGAAATAAAGAAAGCGTACCGGCGCCTCGCCCGCATGCACCATCCGGATGCCAACTCCAGCACAACCGAGCGAGCACGTTTTCTCGAAATCCAGGAGGCTTACGAAGTGCTTTCCTCTTCTGGAGCACGCAAGCGCTATGACGCACAGTGCGGATTCGCTGAGTACACACCCGAACAGCTCGAAGAATATGAGCGCTCTTATCGAAGCGCCAAAGCAGCAGAACCCTACCCTGCCCCTCAGGCTCATCGGAGGAGAAACAGCAGTCTTGATATTCTCAGCGATCTTGGCCTGGCAAATGTCAGTCTTGGCTCGCTCGATACACCACAAATGAACCGTATTCTATCCCGCAGCGCACAACAAACGTCACTTCATCAACACCGCCGGTCCAGAAAAGACTCTTTTGTTGGCCGGCTCATTTCCGCGGTCTGCGCGCGAACGGTTCGAGACTCGACTAAAGATAAACGCTCCCGTCAATCTACCCAAGAGCTCGTAGAAGAACATCTGCGGGAACTGAGGCAAAGCTTAGCAAGTCAAAGGACGGACAAAGATAAGTGAGGAGCAGCGCGCCTACTTTCCTTTCAGACCATACTTCTTGTTAAACTTTTCAACACGACCCTCGGTATCGAGCAGCCGCTGTTCCCCAGTGAAGAACGGATGTGAGTAACGTGAAATTGCCAGCGTATAGAGCGGATATTCCTTTCCGTCTTGCCAAACGATTGTCTTGTCGGTCTTCACTGTCGAGCGCGTAATAAACTGCTGACCGGAGCTTGCGTCCTGAAAAACTACTTCCCGGTAATCACCAGGATGAATTCCCTCTTTCATCAGCGCGGAACCTCATTAACATATTCAATCTTAACTTCGCGCGATCTCATACTATAAGAAAAAACCTATTGCAATTGCGATGAATTAATTAGGCAGTGAAATTCCCAAGGCCTAAAAACTCCAGACAGCAAACGCGCGCGCAAAACAGGCGATGCACACCCAAGATCAGAAAGTCGCAAATAACACCCTAATTTACCTAACATTTTCCGCTTGCCACTCAACGCAAGGCATAACCGATCACTTTACTGCGACAACTCTCCTTCTTTCTTAAACGTCGTCGAAACTGGCAGACTGCGGCTGCGATGCATTGTTAGCGTGCTTAACCCCGCAGGGTCTAACGGACGGTGGTTCCGCTTGATGGTGAGATTAAAGGCTAGGGATATTTTCTATCTTCTCTGTTATGTCTCCGCGCTGATGCTGCTTGCCTGGCAGCTGCTTGCTATTCATTTCGATCTCCAGCATCCGCAGCGCAATTTAATCGCTCTGGTTTACGGACTATTTGCTCTCGCGTCTCTGTTCGTAATTCGCCGCCGGCTATTAGGTAAAGTCCTTTTCCTGACAACTTCTGGTCTTGTCATTATCTGGTGGCTATCTCTTAAACCCTCCGGCATCGGGAACTGGGCGGCTGATGCCGCCGTGCTTCCTCGCGCGACGGTCGTGGGGAATTTGGTCACCGTGCACAACGTCCGGAATACTGATTATCGCACTGAGGATGACTATGACGTGCGCTATGAAGATCGAACTTACGACATGTCTAAGCTCGCCACCGCGGATCTGTTTATTAGTTACTGGGGGCCGCGGCTGATTGCACATACTGTCTTAAGCTTCGGCTTTACCGATGGCCAGTTTCTGGCATTTTCGGTCGAAACAAGAAAAAAGAAGGGTCAAGAGTATTCGGCAGTTGCCGGCTTTTTCCGCCAATACGAATTAATCTATGTTGCAGCAGACGAGCGGGACCTGATCCGCCTGCGCACTAATTATCGTGGTGAAAACGTGTACTGCTACCGCCTGCGCACTGACTTAAACAGAATCCGGGGCGTCTTTCTTTACTACCTCAAGCGAATCAACGAACTGAGCAGCAAACCTGAGTTCTACAATGCGCTGCTGCACAACTGTACGACGAATATCTACATCGGAGTCAAATCGGCAAATCCTGCCGCACCATTTACGCTCGGTGTGCTTCTGCCAGGGTATCTTGATCGTTATCTTTACACACTTCACGCCAAACTTCATGGTGACGGTTTGACTTATGAGCAATTCCGCAAAAGAAATTCGGTCAATGATGCAGCAAAGCAGGCTGACCAAGATCCCGCTTTCTCAAAAATAATCAGAACCGGGCGGGGTGAATAATGTACCGTTCAAAAATAGTGAACACTCACTTGGCAGCGCTTTCCATCACTTCGGCCAGAATCACTGCCAAACCATCGGCAAGCAGCATTTGCCCCTCATTGGTTAAATGCTCGTCATCAGAAAAATACACGTTCTGCCCGTCGCGAAGCGCTGCACGGATCCGGCTCGATAAATCCAATGTGCGAATGTTTTCTTGGCGCAATACTTTTATCATTGATTCATGAATAACCTCCGGCACACCGCGATAAAAAAACCCCCGTAACTCCTCCGGCAGCATCTTGATCATTTTGCCGCGGTGCCGGGGCGAAACCTCCGCTGTCAGCGGCAGATACACCACACCCCAGGGAATCCCCCTATTCGTCAATTCCCTCTTAATGCCATAAATTGCCGCTGGCGATTCCGGGCAGCACTCCCTGGCGCTGCCACCCTTTTCAAAGCAGCTCATCATCGCCCTAAGTCCGGACGCCCCCACGTACTCTTGCGCCGCCTGTTCAAGCAAATAGCGGTAGATCCGGTCATTAATCAACCGCGCGACAGGCAGTTGCTGAAGAAAAGGAAAACGCGACAGCACTCTTGCAATTTTTCCCGCTTTATCAGCTAACTTTTTCCTAAAAAAGGCATAGTACAAATCTTCGGCGATATCGTTGCCGTAGCTAACAATGAGAACGACATCCGGATCGAACTGTAGAACCTTGAGTATCAATAATTGCAGATATTGGCTCCATCCATATCCAGCGACACCGAAATTCATTACCTGCAAATTACTATCCGCAAATGCAGTTTTTGCGGCAAGCACCGCAGTCGCCCGCTCACTGAAGGCAACTTCTTTTGCTTCGACAAACGAATCGCCAATTACAGCAACGCGCACCGCACTCGCAGACTTGATGAGCGGATGAGCGAGATCATTAAAACCATACTCATTAAACTGCACCGTCCGTCGTGGCACACTTTTCCGTCCAAACGAAAAACGATCATTCCCGACTCCCTCGCTGAGCAAGCGCGGATGGGGGCGGCGCATCTGATTGGGCGGATAGAGCACAGCAACAACTAGGTTTAGGCATATGACAGCACACAACACGCTGACGCAAAGAAGAACTATGTTTGAGCGGCTGAAATGAAGCTTCACCTTACCCTAACCCCAAAGACTCACACACTCAGTGTCCGTCAACGAAATCAAAAAGACAATCAGTCCGCCTCCGCTGCTGGCATCAACAGGGAAAGTAGGCTAAACTGCCTTTTTTCACGATTTCTTAGGCCGCCAGATGCGCCGTCTTCTGAAATATACAATATTCTTCTTGCTGCCTTGCGCCTTGCTGCTGCTCCTTTTACTGGCGCTTAGCCGCAATCCGCTTGACATCACTCCCTTTATCGCCAAACAAGCCTCTAAGCTGGATTTAGGCGGCTGCCGGCTTGACTTTGCCAAAGTCGAGCTGCTCTTTGAGCACGGCCTGAACATCCAGGTTAAAGATGCAGCGTTATTTTCCAATCACACACATCGCCTCACCCGCATCGACGAACTGAAGATCCGGCTCCATGGCCCTTCCCTGCTCCAACTGAAAATCCGACCCGCCTACATCTCAGCACACGGGGCGGCAGTATCTGCAGAATTGGGCCCGGAAGGTTTTTTTGTCGCGGGACAGCCTCTTGGCCGGCAATCAACACCGGGTAAGTCTGCCGCAGATATTATCTCTGTCCTCAACAGCATTCATCGTGCCGAATCTCCGCTAGGTGAGTTTATCTCTGCGCTTGCAGGTCTGCAGTTGGAAACCTCACAAATTATCTTTTACGACCGCATCCACAGCGCCGAGTGGCATGCCGATAAAATTCGTGTTGCTTTCAGCAGCACCGATGCTAGGCTCCGTCTTGCTATTCACACGAACCTCAGGCGTAAAACCGAATTTGTGCCTATAGAAATCAGGTTTACGCACGCGGCGGGAAGCGACCAGGCACAGATTGACGCCAAGTTCACCCTCTCCGGCCTGACAATGCTTGCGGGATACGTACCACGAGCAGTTGCCGAGTCGCTGACCACGAAGGCCTTGTTGAAACTTTCCACTGCCATTGGTCCCGGGAACATTATGGCCGCTCCGGAGTTCGTCGTTGACGGCAAAAATACGACTCTGCATCTGCCGTCCGTATTCAGTGCAGACCTTAATTTTACCGATGTAGAGGCGCGGGGCAGATACAGTTCAGACAAAGCCAAGAGCCTTAACATTGATCGTCTAATGCTCAAAGATGAATCTGGCCTGACCATCACCTCGAGTGCGAACATTGAGGTACTGCCGGCGGGCCTGACACTTCGGCTTTCGGCAGAACTTTCACCAACGACAATCGACCATCTTGAGCGCTATTTTCCTACGGCAGCAGCCCCGCCGCTTAGTCTCTGGTTAAGCAATAATCTCAATCTCGCGCGAATCAATTCGGCCAAAATCGAGATGGCCGGGCCGCTTCGCGAATTTCCGTGGCCAGATGAGCACCCAGATACGAAATTTAACGCCTCTTTTGCCTTTGAAGATTTGGAAGTCCATTACTGGGATCGACTGCCGCCCGGACGCGAGGTCTCGGGGGACTTTGCCATGGACCGGGGAGTAATCATCATCCGCGGCAAAGATGCAAAAATCGGGGAACAAAACGTTCCACATGTCCTAGTTGAGATCGCCGACGTTATGCGGACGCATACCCCGCCATCGATCACCGTAAACGGCGAGGCAACAGGAGAACTGGCGAATGCGCTTTCCACCTTTGTCCAGCCTCTGGCACAGGGCGCTGTCATGCCCGAGGTTGCCGGCTTACAAAGCTCCCACATCCGCGTGAATGTGCCCCTCGCAGCACCAAATACCACAAATTATTCGATTGCCAGCCGCGTCGAAAAGCTGAAAGTACGTCTGCCGGATCCTGCTATAGACTTCATATCGGATTTAACGACCCTCGACATCACAGAGAATGAAACAGTGATTCGCGGTCACGGAAATCTTAACGAACAGCGTGTCGACTTGACAATTCGTGAACAAGCAAAAGGGTTTGGCCAAGCGACAGAACTGGAAATTCGAGGGGAGATCTCGCCCAAGTTTTGTGCGGCGTTCCTGCCCGAGAATTACCTTGCGCTGCAAGCTCCGGTAAGTGGCGCGTTGTCAGTTAAGAAAAAGGCGGATAAACTTTTTGCGTATACTCTGCAACTGGACGCTGCCAGAGCACCGTTGTCTGTCCCGGTATTTAAGTGGCAAAAGACCGCTCAAGCACCGGGCAGTCTTTTGTCACGCGGGAATTTTTCTGTTGCTGACCGCAGCATCAATGTTGAAACGCTGACCGCCTCGGCACCTCAGTTAAGTATAAACGCAAGCGGTCAGTTTAGTCTCCAGCAGCCGCAGCGCTCTAAGCTCAATGCCTCATTCACCATCGGCAATACCGCACTTCATCTAAGCCATGCGTCCGGCAAAACCGCGATCAGCGGAGACAAGCTGGACTTTAGCGCCCTTGCGCTGTCCGGGAAAACAGAAAAGCAAGCGGAAATTCAGCTTCCCGACTTAGACCTTGCATTCAATGTCGACGAAGTTACTTTGAACAAGGGGCGTCTGCGCGATTTCCGCGGCACAGTACGCAGCAGCAACAAGCGCTTGACCAATGTTGACTTCAGCGCCCAAACCTCGCACAAGGGCAATGTCCGGCTGCTCGCGGTGAGCGAGAACGAAGTTCCCGTGCTTGTGTTGACCAGCAATGACGCAGGGGCATTGACGAGGGTTTTCGGCATCGAAAGCAATATCATGGGCGGAACGTTGCGCATGGATCTCAGCTCGCCCAATCGGCAAGTCCCGGCACTTGAGGACGCGCAGGGACAAGTCTCACTCCAAAACGTAAGGGTCACCGAATCGCCATTGTTGTTTCAAATACTTTCCGTCTTCTCCTTGCAGCAATGGCTTTCACCAGAGAAGGGAGCTGTATTCGATGAGATCGCTCTCGTTTATGAACTGAACGGCGAGATGTTGAGCATTAAGGAAGCTAATTTTTCAAGCCCGCTTTTGACCATCTTCCTTAAGGGCAAGGTCAATATAACCTCCGGAGAATTGGCGATGACTGGTCAGGCTGTTCCGCTGCAAACAGCAGGAAAACTTTCTGAAATGATCCCGCTCATCGGCAAAACGGTGTCCGGAGTGCAAAAATCTCTCCTGGGCGCACCATTCACCGTCTCCGGCACAATGGAAAAACCCAAGGTTTCTTTTCTGCCAAACCCATTCTAGAGGCTGAGGCTGAGGCTGAGGCTGAGGCTGAGGCTGAGAATAAGGCCAAGGCGAAGATTTAGGCAAAGGCATTCTTTCTACGCCTCCGCCTTGGCCCCAGCCTTCGTCTCCGCCTTATTTTTCGCCTCAGCCTAGTTGCGATGGCGGGGGGCTAGGAACATAAAAAAACCGATATAGAGAAAACACTCCCTCTAAGGCCGCAGCGCGGTTGCTGAAATGAAATCCACGCGGGCGCCGATTTTGCGCACACGCAGCAGTTCGCTGATTAACGCGTTCGGCGCACTCGACTCAACGGTCACTAAACCATAGCTCTCCTGCGTCGCAGCAGCAAAATGATCTTGAGCAATCGGAATAATCGCACAACCGCGAGCCGGAATTGTCAATCCTAACCCGGCGCTGTTCTGCGCGCCGCTGACCTGGACTGCCACATCGACGGCCGCATCGCTGGTATTGGCGATGCGCAGCCTGTTTTCCATGCCGAGAAAGAGATTGTAGGATCCGGACGAAAGTTCACCCAGCGCTTCACGCGCCTGCAAACCAAACATCGTGCTGATGCTGCCCTTTTCATTGCGGTAGTAAAACATGCTTTGCGCGATTACCGGACTTGCCGCTCTGGTGCGTATTACCACTGTGCCTTCCTTTTCGCCCGCCTCCTCGAGAATCTGCGAAGCGGGGAGATGGCGCTGTTCATGCGGCTTCAGCGTCAGCTCTTCCACACGAATAGCGCTGCCGCTTTTGGCGTTGAACTGAATTTCAATGCGCGACGTCTTTGTTGAGGTATTCACCAGCTCAAGCCAATTCTCCTCCCCCTCTGCGCTCGCCGAAATGAAAACCTCCTGCGGCACACTCGCACCCGCGCGAGCAAGAAGCGGATATGCAAAAAAGTACTCGGTGGCGTTCTCGCCCGGGCGGGCATTGCCGCCGTAGCGGATGAGCTGCGCTTGGTATGCAGCTTCGCTGTCTGCCGGGATAATCTGATGAAAACCGACAACCTGCGCTCCGGCAAATCCATGTCCGCCATCAACATCTATCCGGCCAAACCCGGGAATCTCAACGGTAAGACTGCGCAGGGCCGCTCCGGCGGCATTAAAGGAAAACACCGTAAACGCCTTGGTCTGCTCCGAAAGGTTGACGATGGTCAGCCAGTTAGCCACGTAGTTCGCCGCCTCTGCCGGGTTTGTGCTGGGCTGAAACGTGTTAAAGGCCACTGCTGATTTCCCCAACAAAGGATTGGAAAAAGGAATACTATAAGCGAATTCAAATTCGTCCCCGCCTTGACCTTGACGATAGTAAGACATCCGGCCATCAAGAACGCCGGAGAATTCAATCTTAAGTAGACCGTAAGAATCACGGATAAAACCCGGAAGGTCGTTAACAATAAGATCGAACTGTCCGAACGCGGCAACGGGCACCACACGTTGGTGCAGCAGCGCACCATCAAGGGCATGAAGTGAAACATATGCGGCGATATCGTGCTGTGTCGGGTTCACGATCTCGGCGATATTCGTCGTCTTGAGAAAACTGTTCCACATCGCATAAACCGGGCTGCGCAGCGTAGCTTTTAAGCTGCCGGAATCGCTGCCGTCTGTCCGGTCGCGGAGTTCCTGATCGTTTGCGATGCCGTCGCCATCATCGTCAGAGGCAAAGATTGAATCAGCCGCACTCAATGCTGCGAAACAGTTTCCGCCCGCAAGCCCTGTGCCGGAATAATTCTCTGCTTCAGCCAGCGACTTTGCCGAGAACGCAGAAGCATAAGGAACAAATCTCGACCACATTAAAGACGGTCCGTCTGCATACTGCGTGTCATCGTGCGCCATGCCCAGCACATGGCCAATCTCATGCGCGATAGTTTGCGCATGAACATACTGATTAAGCGCTGAGCTGCCGTTTTGACTGGCGAAGGCAACCGCGTACTGCGGTACGGTGCATGAAGTCGACGGATACGAAAGCCCGCTTTGTCCCTGAAAATTGGTACGTCCGAAAATAAGCCGGATGTCGTATTCTGGCGCGCTGTCCGCCGAGCGCTCCACGCCGATGCGCAGCACTTCATATGCGTTTCGCTGGTCGAACGCCCGCTGATAGGGATCGGCATTGCCATCCACGCCAAGAATATTAATCGTCCGGACGTTAAGGATCAGGCGCAGTGGACGATAGTATTCGTTAGCTAACGACATGGCCGACAAAACGCGTGCTGAGATTTCCTCTTTGCCGAGAAAGCGTCCGGCAACCGGGTCGAAGGCATAATCACTAGGAACATCAACGACGAGGTCCACGCTGCGCCACGAAGACAGTGGCTCGTGAGTCTGGGCGTTTGCACCCTCAGCTAAAACAAAAATGGCAAGCAGCATGCATGCAGCAAGAAGAAGGAAGAAAAATCCTTCCGTGATCACGCTTGCTGTTTTACGAAGAGCCATAGGCAACACAGGTACCTCCCCCACAGCTAATCCGAAAAAGCTCTGCCAGTGCTCCAATTTATCCATCCTTACGACGTTATGACGCCATGCGTCCCCGGCAATGCAGAGCGTTCTAATGCGACATTCCACATCTGCCGCCGCCGGAGACCAAAGAACTTGATCGCAACCTACTGACATACAAGCACTTTTCTGGACATAAACCGCCGCCGCTATCTTGATAGATTATATGCCTAATTGTTGCTTAGCAAGCTTAACTACGCATTGGGTATTAAAGGAGAAAAGGGGCAGGCCGAACCTGCCCGTGATTCTCTCTTGCTTGCGCACGTGCGCTCACGCGCCTAGCGCGTCAAACCGAGCAAAAGCCGGATCGCCTCCCGCATGGCTTCTTCAGGCGTCTCGTAAATCGCCTCATCCTCTCCAAAACAGGGATGCTCTGGATCGCGGAAGCAATGGGCTGAAACTGTTCGTCTCGGACCATCTCCGTCCTCAGAAGCGACAATCCAACCTTCGGTATACCGCGGCCGAGGCTTTACACAGAAAAAGTCCTCGTGTTCGTCTCCCGCAAGGCAGACAGCCAGCCGATAAGGATCATCATCACGGCCGCTGCCCTGCAACCACACTTCGACAACGATCTGTCGTGAATGCTCCGGCTGGTTTTCCACAATACGGACGCGTCGGCGTCCGACGTCGGGGATCGCTTCGAGAACGAATTGCAGGCTTCCCGATTGAACGCGTTGGCGCAACAGTTCCAGCAGCGCTCGTCTCTCTACGCGTGGCAATGTCACCTCCTTGATCACGAGTCTGAAACAACGCGCAGAAAACACCTTAGCGTATTCAGCGCGCTGTTCCGGTCAATCAAGAAGGCGAAGCTGCATTGCATAACTCACGGAGCCTGCAAATACCGACGCCAAAAGAAAGAATCAATAACCAACAGAAAAGAATTTGTCGAAAACCTCTTCTTCTGCCCACTTTTCTCGAAGAGCTGTGCTGCGTTCAGAGAAAGAAACGATCAAACCAACACGCACGGCAGTTCCAAAAAAGCCCGGCTCGCGCAAAGCACAATTAAAGACCGCTTATTATACTGAGGAATTAAACTTTGTCACGCTTATAAGAAAACACGTTAAATGTCAGGCACTTAAATAGACTAGAGAATTTCCTATTTTCCAAGCACACTTTGACTCCCGAATCGCGATATTCCTTTTTGGGCAGCACAGAAAGAACCAAGCCGCACTGCGGTTCTGTCTGTGCGCACCCGCCGGTTTGGAGAATTTACTTCGCTTGGAGGTACGCCAATGGAAATCAACAGCGCACAGGGAATCTATTCCCGGCAAAGAGTTCAAAGTTTTAGCGCAGCGGGAGGACTAAAAAACCGGTTGTATCCGATACACGCCACAAGCTCATCTAATACACCGGCCTTGAAACTTGGTGTTGAACAGCCGGCGCCATCCTTTCGTTCGGCAGGCACATCGCTGTTTGCACAAATACGAAGCAGCGCCTCAGCTGCCGCCAAACTCGCCGCGCAGCACAAACAATCCGGTTATTCCGTGGCACAAGGTGTACAGCAAATCCGCCGGGAGGAACAAGGTGCCGTCTTCCTTTCTCTCCTGGCGCAGGTCTTAGGTCCCCAGTTTTTTTCATCACCGGCACAGGACCCGATGACGCCCGCCTACGGAGCGCAGATCCAATCTGCATCCGAGCTTGAAGTTCTTGCTGCACGGCTCGGCTCTGCCGCACAAGCCTACGTCCTTGACCAAAGCCGTATTGCCATCGGCAATTATGCCGCGCAAGAACTGGGGCTCGCCCTGCCAGTCGACGCTTCCTGGGGCGATATTGCCGAATCCCTTTGGAGCTCACTTAGTGCGAGCTCAACGCCAGCCCCAACGGTACCTGCCGGCACAATCGATCGCCCAGGAGGCATCCCCGGAAACCGGGTTTTCTCGGCTGCTGACCGGATTCTCGGCGGAGTAGGCGCAGCTTATTCGGCCTATCAATTAATTGACAATTTCGGCCGCAGCGACCCGCGAACCGGCGCAATACACGGCGCAACTGTCGGCGGTTATCTCGGCAGCTGGTTTGGCCCTGCGGGCACAGTGTTCGGCACAGCGATCGGCACGATAGGCGGCGCGATCGCCGGGATGTTCCACAGTGGAAAGCATAAAGACCACATTCTGCGCGATCACATGCGCGCCGCGCTTAAGGAAGCGGGGATTATCGACAGCAGTAATTGCTTTACCCTTGCCGATGGCACTCTTTACGACATCGGTAAAGACGGTAAAACCAAGTACTTGAATCTGGACGGAACAAAGCGCCGTGCATACCAAATTGACTTCAGCAACCCGCTTACTCCAGAAAGTATCGGCTGGGCACAGCCGATCGGCGCGCTGCTTACCGGCGGCGACCCCAAACTGCGCACTGACCTCACCGGTTATATCGTCAACGCGGCGCAAAGCAACGCCAAGACTCTCGCTGACGTGCAGCAAAATATCGCCGCAATTTTTCTCCAAACCGGGATCAGCCCGGAGCAGGCTCTGCAAGGCATCGACCAGATGTACCGCCAAGGAAGCCTGAGCAGTCAAGAACATGCCGCATACATTCACGGACTAAATGTATTATTTGCCGGCACAACTTCCACGGGAAAACCGACAGCGGAACGGCAGAGCGAGGCACAGTGAAGCGGCAGTGTCTCTTACCCGCCCCAAAAAGGCAGACCGGGGAGGCGGAAAATTACAGCCTTCGCGTAACTTGCTGCCTTTTGGGGCTGCACAGGACATTGATGCTCTTGCCTTCCGCTTCGATGATTACTGGTGCCACTCCGGCGAATTCGCCATCAGCCTGCACCGGATAATAATCGTTTTCGGCAACACGAATCTCAAATTTACGGCCGCGATATACCGGTACGGACCGATGCTTAGAGAAATCCTCGGCCCAACTGCGGATACCCCAAAGGCAAAGATCGAGCAAAGTTGAATACGGGAAAAACCGCGCCCACAAGTCCTCGCATGAGCTGTCTGCTTCGGGAACCAATCCTAAGCGCAAAGCGTACTGTCTGTTCTTGGCAACAATAAGCAGTCCTGGCTCGCCGGCAATTACCGGCTTTCCGTCCACGGCAAGGCAAACCGCCGGCGGACGATGATGCCGCATCGCTCGCAAAATGGGCAGCACATAACCGCTTCGGCCAATCGCCGCGGTCCGGCGATCGGCGATATCAGCAATAACTTCAGAATCGAGTCCAATGCTGACCATCGTATGAAACAACGCTCCATTGACACTGGCTACATAAGCCTGCACAACCTCACCGCGGCAAAGAACATTCGCCACAGCCCGCACGCTTCTTTTCATGTGATGTTCGCGAGAAAATAAAGATTCATTACCAAACGGCAGCACGTATACCGGCTTGGCCGCGCGCACCAAGCATGGAAGAAGTCCTCGCAGAGTGCCGTCACCGCCGGCAACAATCACCGCATCTTGCGCTGCGAGGAACTCAGCCATTTCTTCCGCATCGTAGCAAGCGGCCGACTGCCTGCTCTCAATGGCAAAGCCCTCCGGCATAAGCTGCTTTGCAATGTGCCGCGAAATTTTTTCCGCTTTGCCCGCACCGGCAATCGGGTTGTAAATCAATGCTGCCCTGCGGAATTGCCGGATCATTGAAATTAGCTTACTCAAGATGCTTGATTTTCAGCGCCTTGAAAATCGAACGGCGCCGGCCGATGCGTGCGAAAAGCTGTTTCAAGATCGGACTCCAATCTACAGGCTTGAGCGGTCCGATAGGCTGCTGTGAAATCAAGTTATTCAAACTGTCCTGTCCTACCTCCAACGCACCGTTGAGCAAAAAGTCTCCATGCGCTGGATCGGCAGCCTCACCAGCGCTAAGAAAATCCTCAATCTCACGCAGCCGGATCTCCAGCGCAGCAACTATGCGCCGGATGTCGACAACCGCCTGAATGGACCCCGCAGTGTTGCGCGTAAGATGTTTGAGCATGTAGTCATCAATCGGCTCGAGATATTCCCTGGACCTCCGGAGCAGCAGAGAAATTTCTTCCCGGCGCACCACAAGCCGCCGCCGCAAATCATCGTCATTCTGCGCCGCGTCTCCAGCAGCAGCACCGGTTGCCTCTCTTTGTCCGTCCGCTGCATTCACTTCGTCCGGCGCCGGAGCTTCCGGGGCAGATTTCTTCTTGCCCGCAGCTAAAGTCGCGGCAAGCAGCTCGAAGCTGTCCTGGCTTCCGGGACGCGTCTGCACTTCTCGCGTCGCCGCAGGACCCGTCCGTAAAGATGTCCCCGCAGACCCTGCGGACCTGTTGCGCTGATGTGGAGGCAGCACGGAGTTGCCGTAATCCGCATCCGCCGGCTCGCAGCGCTCCCTGGCGCACCGGGCGAAACATATAAAACCAATGATACCCAACAGGCAGATTACGCTGCCGCCGGCAATCGTGAGTACTTGCTTCCATGCTGGATCCCCGCCGAACAAAAGGCAGAGCGCTCCCAGGATCAGCAGGGCGAAAATGAGCAGTATGGTAAGCGTCAGAACGATCCTGCGCATCGCATCAAATCCTAATGGGCTCCCTTCTTTTCTTCTTTTTCCTGTGACGCTGACGCGTTCTTGCCCCCGTGCTTGGCCTGCGTCTCAGCTTCTTTGCTTTTCGGAGAGATCTTAGTCCGCCGCTGATATACCGCCGGTTCGAACTCACCGGTGACAACAAATATCTCATCAGCTACAGCAAGGTTATCGAGCGCAAAATAACGGACCGCGACCTTTTGGCCCTCAATCAGGTCACGTTCTCTTATCTTTTTCCTGACCCCGCTGTCGACCGCGGTAAAAAGCGTCTTGCGATCAAAATAAAAACTCCGGCGCGAAAAACCAGAATCTGCCGGCTTAATAAACACTGCCTTAGCGTCGACATCCAGCGCAAGTATATGCCCAAAATACACCCCGCTAGTTGTTAGTGGTCCCGGATCAGTGCCCTCGGCATCCTCCGCCGCGGCCGGCAGCGGTTTGGAGTCCGCGGGCTCGTCTGTTAGGGCCTGAGCAAGAAGGCTCCCTGGAGCACCAGCGAGAAGAATAAGGACAAGCGCTGCCTTGCTAGTCATGAAATTTTGGATCAGTCCATTTACGATCTACTGGGGGCTGTTCAGAATTGCGCCGCACGAACTCCGCAACGACAAGGACAAGTATCAAAATGATAATCAACGCTACAAGTATAGAAACAAGGATATCCAATTTAGCATCCTCTCAGAAAGATCCCCGCCATAGTGCCACGCATCAACGCACAGCGAAAGCCGCAAAAGGCATGATAAAGTCTAACAGCCGCAATCTTAACACATTCCCTGGTGTCTGGCTTGCTTTTCTTATATTTTCACGGAATGAATTATGCTGTTCTATTCAGTATCTTTCTCAATCACATGAAGCCCGTTAACCGCGAAAGGACAGCCTGTTTCCTCGGCTAATCGCTGGCGAAGCCTCCGGCTGACTGCGGTGGGAATAGGTTCGTCAGCCAATGTTCGAGCGACTTCAACAATACGCTGACAATCATAAACAAGCCCAGCACAGGATTCGCAACGCGCCAGGTGCCGCTCAAACTGAAGACGCAAGACATCATCCAACTCATTATCCACGTAATCGTCGAGCAGCAGTTCGATTTGTGAACACGTCAGCATCCTGTCCCCCGACTGAGACTCATCGCGATCTTCCATACTCTCCAGGCCTCGTAGTTTCTCAAGCTTCTTGACGAAAAAACCTGGAATGCCAAACCCATTTGACTGTAGAAAGACAAAAGTCTCACAACTACATTACATCATTTCAGATTGATGCTGCGGGGAAAACGATTCAACTAACCTGAAACATCCGTAATTCCGAGGAATTAGGGCAGGTTCAACCTTGCCCTTGGCTGCTGCGCACGAGCACGCTGTGGCGCAAACCGTAAAAGAAGTAGATTAACAATCCTAAACCAAGCCAGATAAAGAGCCGGTACCAATTTTCGATTGGCAAAGAGAACATCAGCAGCAAGCAGGAAAAGATGCCGAGTAACGGAATGGCGGGCACAAACGGTGTTCGAAATGGGCGTTTTGCTTCGGGATTTGTATAACGCATAATCAGCACCGCCGTACAAACAACCACAAAGGCGAGCAGTGTACCGATGTTCACCAGTTCGGCTAACATCCGGAGCGGCAGAAAGGCAGACAGCAATCCAACGATCACTCCGGTCAAAATAGTTGATTTCCATGGAGTACGGAAACGTTCGTGCACTTCGCCAAAAAACCCAGGCGGAAGCAGCCCGTCACGCGCCATCGCCAGGAGCACCCGAGGCTGACTGAGCATCAATACCAGCAGCACCGATGTAATGCCGGCCAGCGCTCCGGCAGACACGAGAAATTGCGCCCAAGGCAGCCCTACCCGGGCAAAAGCGTTGGAAACGGGAGCGCTAATATCCAATTCGTTATAACGGACCATTCCCGTAAGCACCGCAGCAACCGCGACATACAATATGGTACAAACCAGCAGCGACGCGATAATACCGAAGGGAACATCGCGGCTTGGATTGCGCGCCTCTTCCGCGTGAGTCGATACCGAGTCAAACCCAATGTATGCATAAAAAATAATCGATGCGCCGGCCAGCATTCCCAACGGTGCACCATGCGAACCAACTTGCCCAAAGTGGATTGTCCCGAACAGAGAAAAGCCGCCCCAGCCGTAAGGCGCAAAGGGCTGCCAGTTGGCCGGATCGACATAAAAAGCACCAACGACAATAACAAACAACACCACAGCAAGTTTAATACCAACCATTATCGTATTGAAACGAGAACTCTCCTTGATCCCCTTCACTAAAATGACTGTCACGATCACCGAGATCAGCACGGCTGGCAGATCGAACCATGAACCGGTAGCAATAAGTTTTGAGGTCTGCGTATCGTAATCAAACGGAGCTAAACTAATTGCCCGCGGCAAATGGATGCCGAAGATTCCAAGAAAATCCTGAAAATAGTGTGACCACCCGTGGGCGACCGAAGCGGAGGCTACCGTGTATTCAAGAACGAGATCCCAACCGATAATCCAGGCGAAGAACTCGCCTAATGTAGCGTAAGCATACGTATAAGCCGAACCCGCCACAGGAGCCATTGATGCAAATTCGGCATAGCAAAAGGCGGCAAAAATGCATGCCGCGCCGGCAACGATAAAAGACACGATCAACGCAGGCCCTGCCTTGTCATGTGCAGCAAGCCCCGTCAGCACAAAAATTCCGGTCCCGATGATTGCGCCAATGCCTAAACTCGAAAGGGACCACGGACCAAGCACGCGACGCAAACGGTTCTCGCCATTCATTTCCTCAAGCAGCACCTTCAACGGTTTCTTTAGCATCAATCGCTGCAACATGAACTGACCTTCATCCCATTTACTGAATCTGTATCTTTGCCTGCACGGCGGTGGCCCTTTGGCAAATGCCCGCGCTACGGACCGAACACTGAACCCATTTGCGGTATGCTGGACCGTTCAAAACATGCCGTGACAAGCGGCGGCTCTCCTCCTAGTTGTTCTAACAGAAAATCTTTATTTAGGCTAAACAACAGCGCACCTTTTTCAAACATGATCAGGCGAAATGCCGCGTCCGCACCCAAACACTCGCGCAAGGTCAACATCGAATAATCTGAAACACCGAGCACCAAGAACCAAATGTTATGCACAGTTGACAAATCGTGCTTCGCCAATAGCAGCAGAAAAAAACGATAAAAATCATCGCTCCGCGCATACTCCCAGAAATACGGACGTCCGTCGAAATACACGGCATGTCCAAAATAATCCATTTCCCCGATCGCAGGGGAGCTGTACATGGTCTGGCCGTTGGATGAAGCATAAAAAAGATAGAGCCAGCTTGACCGGTTGGTGACTACAACATCCCGTGACTCCGGTTCGGACCGCAGCAAGTCAAGCGCCCGTTGATAGTTCTGAAGCGGAAGCGGAAACTCAATGCTTGTAGAATGATAGGCTCCGCTTTTAGCCGCCCAAACCGCCCAGCATATCACCAGTAAAGCCGCACCCCAAAAAAAGCCACGCCGCACGCTTTTGCCGCGCAGCAGCAAGGCGATAATACGAATACTTTCTTCGAACGCTACTGCAACAGGAATGGCGAAAAGAGGCACGAGATAAAGACAATAGCGTAAACCCGCAAACGGGTATAGCTGAAGCCGGGCAAGCACTGCCTGAGTTATCAAGACCAGCAGGACAACTGCTAACGCTCTGGGATTGCGGCGTGTCAGCAAGACGCAGCCGGCAAAGAAACACATGATCAGCATAATTGCGAGTTCATTATGCGCAACAAACAAGCCCCAGAAAGTATGAAACAACCTGAAGATCAGGCCGATTCGTGGATCATTTTTCAGCGTTAAGGTAGGCGCCTGATGCCGAAGAAAGTCGAGCCAACCGCGGCCCGCCGCTTCGGGCCGGAAGTACTCATAATAGAACCCCGCAGCCATTACGGCAGGAGCAGAATGCGCGCCGAGCCATCGACACAAACTTTTCCATTTGAGGCCGAGACAAAACTCGCCGGCTCCAGCAAGTCCGACGCATAAAATAACAATGAAGGCCGAAAAATGTGTGGCCGCAGCCAACATGGCAAGTCCCACATAAATCGCAAGATTCACTCCCGAAGGACGCTCGGCATAAGCAAAATACCGCGTAAGTGCTGCGATAAGAAGCAAGAGAAAAAATGCATAATTGCGCACAACCGAAGAGAGAACAACCGGACCACTGGCAAAAGCAACCAGCAAAGCACAGATCACACCGCACACCGTACCGCCGACTCTGCGGCCCAGACAATGCGCCGCAAATACCGCGCACAAACCGGCCGCAACGCTGGCCAGCCGCTGAAACAAAGCGTCATCGCTGACCAGACAGAGGAAGTGCCGCACGAAATGTCCGAACGGCGGATGCATCTCCGCAAGTCCACGCCGCCAGACCTCGCCCAGCGTCGCCCCTTTGGCAATTGTGAGGTACATTATCTCGTCGGGGCTCAGTGCATAGTACCGCAGGTGCACAACGCGCACGACCAGAGCGCTGGTTAAAACGACTATCAGCATCAAATGTTGGTGCGCAGGGCAAAACAGTTCCCGCATGCCGAACCGGTCAGGTTCATGTCCATCACTGAGTGAATTGTGATGTTTACGCGCCAGAGCCACAAAGCTACAAGACAAACTTGTAACCTACGCCATGCACAGTCATCAGGTGGCGGGGACGATCGGGGGAATCTTCGATCTTTTGCCGCAGGCGCGCAATAAAGTTATCTACCGTACGAGTTGTCGGATAATTGTTGTAACCCCAAACGTGATCGAGCAGCTCATCACGGCTCACCGGAATATCCGGCTGGTTCGACAGGTAACGGAGAAGCTCGAACTCTTTTGCTGAAAGCATGATTTCCTTCTCCCCCTTGCGCGCGCGATAAGTACGAAAGTCGATCGCCACATCACCAAAAACGAGGTCATCCCTTTCTCCGCCTTTGTCGGAGCTTTCTTCGCCGGATTTGCCGGCAGCATTTACGCGTCGAAGCAGCGCCTTGAGCCGGGCAAAAAGCTCCCGCATCCCGAATGGTTTGGTCAGGTAATCGTCCGCACCAAGTTCCAAACCGACGACCTTGTCTACCTCACTGCACTTTGCCGTTAGAATCATGATTGGCGTCGCCCGTTTTGATTCACGTATACGGCGGCAGACTTCCAGCCCGTCCAACCGCGGCATCATTAGATCCAGAATGACCAGGTCCGGCGATTCCTTGTCGAAGGCTTCAAGTCCTTCGACACCGTTATCACGCGCCACCACGGCATAGCCTTCCAGCTTTAAGTTCTCAACAAGACCTTCTCTTACCGCCTGGTCGTCCTCGATAATCAGAATTTTTACGCTTGTGCCTTCCGCCGCCATACATTCTGCCGCCGCGTCCCGCGCGGTCTAGTCAAAAATAACTTTGATACAAGAGCCTAGCATGCCCCAAAGCATTAAACCACTTCGCCGTTTCTGACTCCTCAATAGCGGATAAGAACGCAGCAAACCCGCTCGGCTTCTTCACTGGAATCAGCTCCGGCTTTTCCATATCTCCCGTCTGCTCAAGCGCCAACTTCGCCGCCCGATCTACCCCCCCAAGTTCATCTACCAGACCATTCTTTAGCGCCTCTTCGCCAAGAATAATCCGGCCATCGGCAAAGCCGCGCACGGAATTAATATCTAACCTGCGCCCATCCGCCACCGTACGCAGGAACTGTTCATAACTTTGCTCGACGATGCCCTGCAGCAATGCCCGATCCTCCGTATCCATCTGGCGAAAGGGAGTTCCCGTATCCTTAAACCGTCCACTTTTAATTACATTCATCTGCAACCCTAACTGACCCATTATTGATTCAAAGTTCGGCATCATAAAAATCACACCGATTGAACCAGTCAGCGTCCCCGGGTTAGCCACTATTTTCCGGCATCCGACTGCCGCATAGATTCCCCCTGATGCGGCGGTGTTCCCCAGCGAGCAGATGACGGGCTTTTGCGCATCGGCATCCTTGATCAGACGATGTATTTCCTGCGCTGCGCCGACGCTGCCCCCTGGAGAGTCAATACGCACCACGATTGCTTTTATTTGCTTTTCATCAACGGCTTTGTTCAGTGACTTGCGGAAACTGTCCGAGCTGAGGATTTCGCCTTTCAGCTCCACCAGTGCCACCGCATGTTCTGTCTTGATTGCTCCCAATGATACGTCTTCCCCTTTGCCGCTGTGGCGCATAGCGGCAACGAGCCCAATCAGCAAAAATAAGACGCTGAAAACGAAGACTCCTGATATGACCCACAAGAAGAAAACTATCACCCGCTTAACAAATCGCATAACGACAACACCCGTGATACGGCGCCCCACAGCCGAAGCTGTGTCAAAACGCCAAAGTTACAAAATACTAGAAAGGGATATAGCGGACCCTTAGCAAAATTGTCCAAGAATTTGAAGCAAATACGACTGGTTTGGTGATGGTTCTTGCTCAAGATTCGGTCGCTTTATGCCGTTAGTAATGACAGAGACCATCTACCACTTGGGAGAAGCCTATAGTGCCCGAGGTTCCAGTCCCTCTAGACCCCGCTGCGCTCAAAACGTTGACTATCGCCACTAGTCAAGTATTGCCCAATGCGCTGACCCAAATCATGCTTGGCGACATCCTCCAGTTTAGCGTGCGGAGCAATCCTCCTGATGACCTGGGGGTGCTCTTTTTCCGAGGAAATTTAATTAAGGCAAACATACCGCCCGAGTTTGAAGCGGGAGATCGCCTCACAGCCCGGGTCACCCAGCAGGGCGAACAAGTTTTATTGAAAGTAGTTGATGTTGAAAAAGCAGCAAACATTGCACAGCAACCTAGTCGAGTTCTAGAAAACCCCGCACAGTCATCGCTCGTCGCTCAACTCGCCGATATCTTTCGTACGGCGGGTGTTCCATTATACACCGAGCCGCAAATACTGCCGGCGCCGATCAATCTAGAGCAAGCGGGACAACTGAGTAATGAAATTAAGAATCTCCTTGATGCTCTTGGCTCGACTGAAACATTTACCGAAGCAAAAGCTGTAATCGAGAGACTAAATGCGGCAAGCCAAGGCTCGCTTGCGATAGCTCTGCGCGAGACATCGGCCGCACTGCGCAGCGCCATTACCGAACATGCCCCACCGCCGGCAGAACGGCTCTTGCTTGCGCTTCGCCAAGAACTTGCACCAATGCTGGCACAGCCAAACAGCCCCGCGCCATCTCCAGCTAAGGTGTCTGTTCAGCTCGAGCAAATTGCTCAACACATTTTTGAACAGACCGGTCTTGACATCCGCTCGCCAAATACTCCCCTCGAACCCCAGCAGACAGTGAGACTGGTGCAGCTCTTGCAGCAGCAAGTACAGCAGCAACAACAACCGCAGCCACCGCAGCCGGACCCGGCAGCGGCTTTGCGCGATGCTCCGGCTGCTTATCCCATGCTTGGACAACAGATTCTCGAAGTGCTGACTCGCGCTTCTGGCATAAGCATCGCACCGGATGCCGCACGCAGTGAACCTCCGGAGCTTGGCCGGTTGGTACAGCTCCTGGCGCAAGGCCTGGGATTAGAAATGCCGGGCGAAGAGAGTTCTTCTTCTCGCACAGCATATTTGCGTGTTAGTTATGCACTCGCCCAGACGCTGGGCCTCGAGATGCCGCTGCTAGAACCAAAAAGCCGTTCCGACCAGCTTGCACGCTTGGTGCAAGTGCTGGAACAGGAGCTTGGCCCCGACAAGGAAACAGTCAAAAAGGGGGCGCGGGAGATACTCCGCCAAGTGCTGGGTGATCTGCACTCGGCGGCGGCATCGTCAGAACCGCCGTCAGGAATTCAGACAGCAGTGAACCGGATTGACGACTTCATTGCCTCTGCACCAGCATTGCAGGCGATGTTCGACCCTAAAACCACGGCCGAACTGCAAACTCTAGCCAACCGGTTGGAACAGCTTTCCCACACCCTTGATGCGCTTAACCAGCTTAACCCGCTGATGCGCGCCCTTGGCGAGCCGGTTATGGTGCTCTTCCCGTTTATCCTCCAGGGATTCCTCGCGCACTCCGAAGTCACTTTTCAGGGAGAAAAGGCAAAGAAAAATAAGAAGAACAGCAAAAACGAAGCGGAGCTTGCCGACGATGGGAGCGATAAGAAGGGAGCGGGCAAGTCGACATACGACCGTATTCACATCAATGTAGCGCTGCCGGCGATGGGCGGCGTAGGAGTCGATGTCGCACACCGCGGCAATGAACTGCTGGTGCGGTTCACTGTGGGCGATCCCGAGGCATGCAGCTTTCTTTCCGAACGTCTGGTTGAACTCGAATCATGCCTCAATGCGCAAGGATTCACGCTTACGAGCTGTACAGCAGCGGGCACACCCCCCAGTGACGAGTTCGCAGACATTGAAAGGGAAACTGGGCTAATTGCCTAGAGCGGATTAACTTTCAGTGTAGCTGGAAGTTTATCCGCTCTAGGGCACACCGATGCGGCATCCGAACTGCGCGAAATTGCTCACGGATGAGCAATTTCGCGCTCTATAACAGCTAGCGCAGTTTGCACAAAGACTACACGGCTCGCCTCAGGCGAGTCCTTGTCTCTCACTACACCATAAGTCAAACTGCTCTAGCCGCAGCAGGATGTTCTGAATTCTCACCTCCCCCTCTTGGTTAAATCGCATCAATAGGCTAGTTTAAAAGCAGGGCCCGACACATCGGCCTTAACGCCCATCTTTGACATGCCGGCTTACGAGTATGACCAACCGTTTGCTGCATTTCAGTGCACTGGCTGCCGAGTGTACCGAAAAAGCAGCGGCAAGCGCAGTGTCGTAAGGTTTTTTGCGCTCTCGCCTCGTTCCACTTAATGAAACAAGTTGAGCCAGGCTGATTCAGGCGTCTTGCCGATCCCAATCGACGTTTGAACCGGTCTGGTTCGTCTCATCAAGGAAATCAGAGGAGGGAGTCACACATGACAGAGAAAGTCGCAGAAACGCCCGCGGCGCCTGATATCGCTTCCAGCGTAGAACCTTTGGTTCTCGCCCTTGTTCAAGCATACGATGAGAGCGGCAGAAGCCGTGAGCCGCGGATCATCGACAAGCACACGATCAATACCGGCCTCGGCCAGGTGACCATTTGCAGCGGTGCGTCGGCACGCGCTCAGGCAGCAGCACTGCTTGAGCTGATCAAGACGACTCCGCAGTTAAGCGAAGCGATTCGCGACAGCGCAAACTACGACCGTTTGCTGCGAATCCTCCAGAAATGGAAGACGATCGTATGCTTCATGGCGCTGGGGAAGTTGCTGGGCTGGTGGGACTTAGAACTCGCCAAGAGCCAGAATGTCTTTGCTGCGCAAAGCGAATTCCGGCTCCACAACCAGCGCATTGTCTGAGCCACACAGCGAATGTCCAGGGAGCCGCGGAGGCACATCCTCCCGGCTCCCGCAACATGGGTTTCAACACGATAGGTTGAAAAACACCTGCCGCTGCTTTATTGCACCGCTCTCCTGCCGTCACTTCCTTGCTTCAAAAAAGCCCACACAATATGTCGCGTAGACCCCATGACCGGATTTGTAAGCGGCCTGATAACGCTGAGTGAGCGCACGCAGCTCACCACGCGTCAGTACTTGATGCGCGGTTGAAATATCGCCGCCGGTGAAACCCTGCTCTTTGATGCGCCACAAGAAATCAGCCGCACTGCTGTATTCCTTGCGGTACACCTTCTCCGTAATCTCGTGAACAGCCAGTCCAGCCGCTTTTAAGTATTGAGCGATATCGTGCGCCGTAGCCAGCTCGGCGCGAATCGGCTTATTTGGCGCAACCTGCTGGCGCAGCCCGTGGAGTTCCCAGAACGTGCCGCGAAGCATGAGCGAGAAAAAGAATCCGCCGCCAGGATTCATGACCCCGAAGATATGTTCAAAAAGCTTGTCCTGCGGGTAAATCCACTGAATCGCTGAACTGCTGGCAATCAAGTCATATGGAGCATCAAATTCATAATTGATTGCATCACCAGCAATCCATTTCACCCGCGAACCGGTCACAAAAAGCCGTGCTTTGCGCAGCATCTCTCGTGAGATATCTATTGCATCGACCTGAGCATTGGGGAATGTCTGCAGCAAAAGCGAAGTGAGGAATCCAGTACCACAGCCAAGATCGAGAATGCGCTTTGGCTGGCCCGCAACTTCAATGCGCCGTAATACTTCATGCGCAATCTCCCGTTGTAGCGAAGCCTCCTGCTCATATACTTCGCTGCCTTTAGAAAAATGACGGGCAATTGAACCTTGATCACTCATCGCGCAAAAACTTCCTTACTTCAGCGGCAATTTCTTGCCGATGCGTGCCTAGCAGCACATGTCCTCCCTCCCGAATCATGACCATCCGGCTTAGGGGAATATGCTCGTTTAAGTAACACGCTGCGCGGGGAGAAACAATACGATCAGCATCCCCGTGAAGTATGAGCACAGGGCGAGAGATCGAACACAGCACCGCTCGCATGTCGGCCTGCCGCAGATACTGCAATCCATGTTCAAGCAGCCCCGGCGAAAACTTCGTACCATCCCTCACCAGTGCTTCAATTTCGGCGCAGTGCACATCCGCCGCACAAGCATCAGCATAGAATCGCCGCAGCACCCGCTCTTTATCGTCATAAAGGGCCCGCGCCATCGCCCGCAGGTATGCCCGCGAGACCGCCCAGGAAAGTGCATCATCCTCAGCCGGCGCCCGTGCAAAAACCGCGGTAGAACTCAATAAGACCACCTTCCTGATAGCCGGCATTGCGGCCAGTGC
>JAKPSH010000303.1 GCA_029555385.1 Pseudomonadota bacterium | reverse complement strand
ATTATATCCCTGGAGCTCTCTCCCCATCAGCCGATTCGGCGTATGATGTTGAGGTCATTATCCGGCGTCCCATTGCCTATCTATTGATGGACGCTGTACCTTTCTTCAGCAGGCCGGAGCCAGAGCTGGAGGTTCGAGCCGCATCGAGGCGGCGCATTGCTTACTTGTCTGCAATCCTCGATGTGTCCGACTCCACAGCTTGCCCGGCCAGCGGGAACTGTGACTGCAAAGATCCGCCTTCAACAACCTGTCCGATGTCTGGACGAAAATACGACAAGCTTCTCGAAGCTGTCGTTAGCTTTCTCAAGATGTTCGATCTAGACCGCGACGTTGTCGAACTGGTTCCATTTAATACCGCCGCGCTGCCGAAGAGCGTTGCCGAGATGCGTGATGAGACTGCTTACGCCGGCGAGGAATTTACGGAATCGCTCATTGATACCCTGGGCAGGCTTTTTGCCACAGAGTACGAGCCGGGCGGCGCCACCAATATCTGCGACGCTTTCATGCGTGCTTCAGCATCAATGAAAAACACGCTCACCACCCGCGGTTTGTCAAATCAAGAAGTCGGATATGTTTTCTTCTCTGATGGTGCACCGACAGCGGGCAGATTCTTGTTTACACAGCCCAATGGGCTTGCGCCATGGACAAAAGCCGGGAACAACGATTATGTCCATCACAGCGTAGCCTGGAAAAACGACTCGACAATTACCGTCGGACCTTCACTCTTATACAAGAGCGGGTATTTCGGTTTTGGCTGCAAAGAACCGGTATTTGCCGAGCCGGCTTTGCATTGCGGCTTGGAATATGACCCTTCAACAACGTTCACTGCTTGTCCGGGAGGACCATCGGCTGTCCCACAGACGAGCAGTGCCACAGACGTTGCGCAGGCAGTCCAAGATGTCTTCGGCAAGTGCCTGAAATCTTTAGAAGCGACTGTGCCAGGTAATCCGGCCCGGCTCTATGGCGCTGAAATCACAGATTATACCGAATGGCGCAAGATGTATTATCACTGCGCAATTGAACTCGCCGATCAGATGCGAATGGAAAATGGCACGATTTATGTTGTCGGACTGGGCGAATACATGACTGGCTCGGAAGCCGATGGTCCGTATCAGCATCTGGAGGATGTCTTATTCCGTAAGGACATCTTTCTTTCACGCATCGCGCTAGATCCGATCATGGCCGCGCAATTCAAAGATCCATCATCAACCAGCGTGATTGAGTTTAATTATAGTGATTATCGTTCGTACTCAACGTGGAAAACTATGGCTCCTGACAAACAAGGAGAATATTTCCCTACCGCAGATGCTGATGAAATTAAGTTTCTCTTCGGAAAAATTGCCAGGAAAATAATGCTGCGGCTTGTTTCTTAAGAACCGATGGGTTGGCGGAACAAATGAGGCGAAATCGCAGCGAAAAAGGCGCAACATTGCTGGAAAGCGCTGTGGTTCTGCCCTTTTTCCTGCTGCTGATTATTGTCACGGTCGAACTGCTGCGTATCGCTTATATCAAATTAACATTACAGCACGTCGTTGCTGAAATCGCCCGAGATGCGCTGATTCACGTCCGGACCGAAACAGAAATCCGGGATCAGGTAGCTAACCGTCTCCGGGGGCTTGCCGTGGAATTCAACCCCGCCGGCGATATCATCACGGTGTGCCCGGCAAACGACGCCACTTGCACCGCAGGAACGGTAAATCTCGGCGAACGCGGGGATTTTATGGTCTTCCGGCTGCATCTCGCTGTAGAGCTGTTCTTTATTCCTGGTTCGGGCGGACTGCTGACCCGCTCCCGTTTTACCTTAAGCGCACAATTCCTTGGACGAAACGAACCACCGTAATATAATTGCCGGGTCAAGCACCATAGATGTCAGCAGCTCAACACATGAAGATCCGCAAGACAAGAGAGCAAGACAGCGGCCACGCCATTATCGAACTCGCATTGGTTATTCCCGTTCTTATCCTGCTCTGCTTTGCTGCGCTCGGTGCATCAGCCGGCATTTCCGATCGCCAAACGGCAACTGGCTTAAGCAAAGAACTGGCAAGTTTGGCGTTTCGTAGCTGCGCGGTGAACCGCGAAGGCGCCAGATACGATCTGGCTAAACGTGCGCAAAGCGCCGAAATTTGCCTGCAGCGCGTAGCGCTTGATTTTCAAGCGGAATTTGCCAATGCGATTCCCGTAAGAAGCGCTTTTATCGTAAGTATGTATACGGTAAAAAAGAACGGCCGTCCTTTTCTCGAAGGAACAGCATCTTTTCAAAGTGCTGGTATGCCGCCTGCCGGCGCCGGAACAAAATTCTCTGAATCAAGTTTTGAAGCAGAAGGCGGCAGAGTTAGTGAATTGGCCAGCGCGTTAAGCGCGATGCAGACGATTGTCGTAGCCGAAGTGTTTACCCCCTACGCATTTGCTGATGTTCTCCCGATTAACTTCTCTTTTAATCCACCGGTAATTTACGTATCGTCAATTATCTAAGGAGCAATGATTGGCATGGAACTCGCAAAAAACATCCGCCAGATGAATGCAAGCGATTTGTTTATACTGGGCGCTCGATTAACCTTCGGTACTTGGCTTTTTTATGTTGGATTAGCAAAATGGCTGGGTGGATCTGTTGGGTTTGTTGGTTTCATCGCATCAGCGTTTTCAAAAACTTGGATACCAGAGCCTCTATTATTGTTAACCGGTTGGGGAATTTTGCTTGCAGAACCGGTCATCGGCATTTGGCTGGTTCTTGGCTTGACCAAGCGCTGGGCATGGATCAGCGCCGCTGCGCTGATGTTCCTGCTTACCTTCGGACAGACGGTCATCAAGGAGCATTCGACCGTGGCAAATAATTGGCAGTACTTCGTTTTGTGCCTTGCTTGCGCTGCTCTCGCTGGACCACGAAATATGCAGCCTGAATAAGAAAGCATCTAATCTCAGGATTGCCGGCACCGCTCATATAATACAATAGGCTGGGTAATACCGGTCCTGTGCGCTGCGGCCCTTAATGCCCACAAAAACGCATTTTTTTGTGCAAAACCATTTATAAGTGAGCACCATCTAAAGTATCTGTCGAAAAGACAAGATGGAAAGGAGAAGAAAATGGAAACCCCGATTTCCAGCAAAGAAGCACAGCCAGCCTTCAAGCAATGCAGCGTCTGCGGCCATAAATGGTCTGATAGAAACTCATTCTTAGAAGATCCGCGCCTGACAATGATTGGCTATCAGGCGCAGCTTGATCATCTCGAGCTTGGACTCTTTTTATTCAATCACGACTGCGGCCAAACGCTGTCGCTTCGCGCCGCAGATTTCACTGATTTATATGACGGTCCCGTATTCGAGCAAAGCCGTAAGGGAATGCCGGATTGCCCGGGTTATTGTCTGGACCGCAATCAGCTTGCACCGTGCGATACCCCTTGCGCCTGCGCTTATGTCAGAAGTGTAATTCAGACTATTCGTTACTGGCCAAAAGCAAATACAGTGGCTGCATAATCGCGGTTGTTATCACCCGGCACAGAACTCCCGGAAATGCAGCGCAGCAAATACCTTCCTTGTGCCTTGCGCAAATCCGGGGTCGAGGTTCAAACATCGGATCACGCTTGCCCATTCAGTACGTAGCTCCAGACGGGCTGCGGGATGTCCTCGACTGTCACACGGAAACTCACGGACTGTCCCTGAACCATGGTATCCGAACAGTCAACCGCCCGATAGAGAAAAGTCCCTTGCTCCAGATCTTCAACCCGGAATTCCTGCCGGTCGCATGCACAAGGCCGGAACGAGCCGGTCCAGGACACACCGGGGAACGCCGAGGCGAGCAAGCGCCGACTGCCATTGCCGTCCACACCGGCATAGGCAATCGGCATCCGCACTTGCGCAGGAAGCGCCAGCTTTGCCGCCCGGGCCTCGTCCAGTGCCTGCGAAGCAGCCTGCAGCTCTTCAGCTTCCTCGGGGAGGAGCTGTCCGCTTTCCGCCCACTGCGCAATCGTTTGTGCGGGAATGCGCACGTCCGCACGCAGAGTTTCGCGAATCTCCGCCGGCAGCTCACTACCGAATGATGCACGAAATAATATCGTGCTTTTCGCGCGGCCCAGCCGGAACAAAGCCGCAATCTCCGCCCAGTGCACAGTCACAAGCCTTGCCAGCCTGTTCTGGACTTCCGGGCAAGTCCGCAGCAGTTCTTTGCGCTCCATCTCTTTTTTCCTTTCTCCTGGGAACCAAGCCGGCATTAGACAACAACGCATCGGCGTTGACGCCGGCGGGATAAGCTAAGTACGAACAGACAAAAGGGGCGCAGGACGTTTTCCAAAAACCACTCAAAACCATTCTGCGCTGCTGTTTCCTCCGGAATTAAGTTAGGTATCCGAACAAAACAGCAGGTTTCGCTCCACACGCACAACGACAAAAAGAGCAGGTGCAACAGGCACTTAACTAATCATATCAACTGTGTTACAGATATTCTAGCTTTTGTATTACTTAACAATCGAAGAGCTGCTAAGAAATCAATCAAAGATTTTGCGGCTCGCTAAAGCGTGTTTGGCGCAGACTCTTCGCTATCATCAAGGACAGCATCAACTTTTTCAAGATTGCTACGCGATGAGCAAAACTGACTTTAGTCTCAATGCGTTATGTATACTCTGCTTAATGCTCGCCCCATTTTCCGCGGCAAAAGCAGAGTCAGATGCCAACCGCTTCCGGATCGGCTTTATTTTGTCGCTGACCGGTTCATGGGCCGAGTTCGGCACTGCCCAGCAAAATGCGCTGCGTATGGCGCGGGAAGAACACCCAGAACTATTCATCAACATTGACTTCATCGTCGAGGACTGCGGGCACCTGGGCAAGGAAGTAATGAGTGCCTTCCAGAAATTAACGGCCGTGGATAAAGTCAACGCTGTCTTTGTCTGGGGAGTTGAACCCGCGCTGATCGCCGCCCCAGTGGCAGAGGCACGCAAGATCCCTGTCATTGCCTCAGCCCAAGCAGCTCCCGCATCGCGCGGCCGGAAATACGTAATGCGCACCTTGAACTACTCCGAACAATACTCGGAAAAATTGTTGGAATATTTTCGAACACAGTCAATAAAGAAGATTGCCATTGTTCAGGCGGAGATGTCCTACTACAATTTGTTGATTGAAGGCATCCGTGCCAACCTTGATTTAGATGAACAACTGGAGATTATCGACAACTATCCTCCCAGCGCAGCAGACTTCAACACCACTATCGCCAAACTAAAAACCAGAAAGTTCGATGCTCTGGGACTCTATCTCACCCCTCAGCAAATATTGGAATTCTACCGCGAGGCTGCTGCGCAGAATCTGCACCCGTTTGTGTTTGGCACTCACCCGTTTCAAAGCAAACGCATCGTCGCTGATGCCGGCGGCTTAATGAGTGGCGCGGTATATGTGCATAACATTGTGACCGAAGATTTCTACCAGCGATATACAGCTAAGTTCAGCGATGACAATCAGATTCCTTGGGCAGCCAACGCTTATGATGCGGCGATTCTTTTCGGCAAGTTATTTAACAATCTAAGTCCTCCGCCAAGCTCCGATCGAATAATCGAAATGCTCTCCAGCATTCAACCGCAAGAAGGCGCCGGGGGAAAATACCGCTTCCGGGAAACTGTCGAAGCCGGTAAGTTTTTTGAGTACCCCATCGGAGTGTTCCGCATCGACGGCAGCAAACATCGGCGAGTAATGTAGCCGCAAGTTCACCGTTTCCTTGCCCTTTGCGCTGCCATACTTGCCCTGAAATAAGTGAACTAGCCCGAAAATAAGCGAATAAATTTTGCCTTGGCTGTGCGCTCCATTGGCTTCGCCCAGAGCGATGCTGCCGGGTGCTAAGGTGTGGTCTTTTTTACCCGGCACAACCCTTTG
>JAKPSH010000302.1 GCA_029555385.1 Pseudomonadota bacterium | reverse complement strand
AGCAGCATGCGCGGGCCGGCATAACGCATTACCTCACAGATGCGCTCGCGCATTGCCGCGCCGTAGCAATGAACCGGACAATCTGCACACGTCGGTTTTTCCTCGCCGAACACACAGCAGCGCAGCCGGAGAAATGCATAGTCGCGCAGTTCGCTGCAGCTTGAACACAGGTCTTTTTCGGGCGCATGATGAGCTCGGCAATAAATCGCAATCATTGCAGCGGCTGTAGTCTTTTCCCGCTCAATGCGTTTTCTTGTCATCCGTTAATTCCTAATAATTGTGCTTGGCTAATCTGCGTTAAGTTTATTTCATTCTGTCTGCGCGATACTTGATCCAGATCACGGCACGTGCAGATCATTGCCGTGGAGTCCTGTTTTCCCAGAATGCTTAGAATGTAATCGAAGAAGAGCGGGGCGCCCTTTTCACAGATCGTGTGGCGGCGCCCCAAAGATTCCTAACGTTCATAAAAACAGTTCTTGCGTTTCTTTAGCGATGGTTCATCAGCTTCGCCGGCGTAATCCATCCAAACCGCCGCGCAGCCCGTCTTTTTTTGAAGTCTGCTGCGGCTTCAGTGCCGGTCTGCTGCGTTTAGTGCCGCCGGTTGGGGTGCGATGTGCCGGGGCGTCCGCAGTGGCCGGCGGCTTGGGAGCGGTCTGAGGCGCGCGCTTGGCCGTCTCTGGCTGCGGTGGTTTGTTGTTCAGCGCAGCTAATGCCTTGGCCGCCGCCTGTTCGATGGACTCCAGGCTGAAGCGCAGTGACGCTGCTTTCTGGTTATTCAGTCCGGACCAATAAGTTTCGGGAACGTCCAAAACGCCGGCAAGCCCCTGGCTCAGCACACCGACTACGGCTGCTTCAAGAGTGCCTTCTCCGTCAGCGGGAATAGCCGCTACGACTCGAAGCAGGTTCTCCGCTGCGTGCACGCCATCTGATACGAGCTGGTCGTAGTTCAGCACGCCGCGTTGCAGGCCGGATTCCACTGCGCTCTCAATCGCAGTCAGCGTCATATCCCCGAAAGCGATAGCTGTGCGCTGCAGGCTGCGTTCCAGGATTTCCCTGAAATCGCGGGGCCCGCGCGTGCGTTTGCGTAAACTGGGATTACGGCTTTCCGGTGTGCCGCTAAGCAAAGCATCGACAGCCGTCTTCACGCGCGATACCGTGACGGGGCCCGACTGTTGGACACTGAGAAGCAGTGCGGCTTGCCGATCCTTTTCGACCCGGGCCAGCGCTTTGCCGACCGACGCGCCGATCTTGCCGTTTTCGACCAACTTCCGCACGTCCGGATGAAGCTCAAGCAAGAGCAGCATACCGGCGACGAACTGGTAGGGCTGGCTGACGAACCGGGCGACTTGTGCGGCAGACATTCTCAATTCGTCCCGCAGCCGGCCAAAAGCATCCGCAATTTCCATCGGCTGGTGCCGCTGGCTGCCGAAGTTGGAGGCAACCGAGATTAGGAACTGGAGCTTTTTGTCGTCGAGGTCGTATTCGACGCAGTCAAGGACCGCTCCTTCATCATCGGTGCCGATTGGAAACTGCTCTTGAGCTGCGCGGTAACGGCGTTCACCGTCGATAATCTCGTAGCGGAAGCGCAGTTCGCATTCATCCGCATCGCCTGCCGCCACTCGTTGCCGAATTTCGTCCAGCTCTGACGTAGTCAGTGGACGAATCTTCACCGGGTCAAGCTGACCCAACGCTGCCAAACAGCCGCCGAGTTCGCTGATTGCTTCAAAGACGCGGCGCGGTTGTCCGGCGTAACGCCGGATCTCCCACCACGGTACCCGTCTCGGGGTCCGCTTAATTTTTCCGAGCAAGTTCTTGACCTGCTCCCAGTTGGTGATTGAACTGGCTGACACCATGTCGCTGTTTCCTTTCTTTTGACAGTGG
>JAKPSH010000297.1 GCA_029555385.1 Pseudomonadota bacterium | reverse complement strand
TCCCAAGCGAATCGATGCCTGTGGGCAGCTCAGCCGGTTGGACCGTGTATTTCTTCCAGAGGGAGGACGCGACCGCCCCACTGGTAAGCTGTCCGTTTTCCTGCCTGCCCAGCACATGGATGGTCTGTCCGAGCAGGATATCCGTCTCGGGAATCCGCTGCTCGAAGTTCGCGGGGATGGTGATGAGAGCCTTCTGCATCTCCAGAAAATCCAGCTCACCGCTTACACGCGGCTTGGACGAAAGCGTATCGGTTCGGTACGCTAGGGCGCGGAACTCCTCGGCGCTCATGCCGAGCATGGTCAGTTTTTCCGGGGTCAGCTGCGCCTGATGGTACAGCTCCTGGATCATATTGATCTCTTTCCCGTTTTCATCCACGGAAGTCGCGCCGTCCACCTCGATGGCTCCGGCCAAACCAAGCGTCGGCGACGCGAGCTGTTCGGCGATCAGTTCTTTTTGACCGTTTACCACCCGGTAGAGCTGATAGCCCTGCTCCGGCAGCCAATCTCCTGACGGAACCATGTGGACGAGAACCTCGTTTGGGGACTGCCAGACGCCTTTCATGTTCATTGTGGCGGGGAAGGCTACAAGCTCCCCGTATTCCTTCGGCGCAAGCAGCCGCCATGTCGTGTCTTTCAGCTTAGAAACGAGCGCGGTCTGCTCCGACAACACCTGCGGCGACACCGCCAAGGCCCCGCCTGTCTGCACGGCGGCCGCATTTGCGGAACCGCCCGGCAGCGCCATCGGAGTGGAGGCGTCCGGCGCATTGTCCGCTCCATTCTGACCGCTTACCGCCCCGGCAGGCTCTGACCCCTGTTCAAGCCACCCGGACAACTGCTCATCGAGGCTACGCAGATTGTTCAGCGCAAGGCGCGAATCAACAATATCCGTCAGCGTCTGGGCGCTCAGCAATTCCTCTGCGATGGATGGGTTCCGAAGCAGCGTATCGACGCTTGGCGCGTCGCTTTGCAGAAGTTCCTCCAGCGTTTGCGGCTCCTGTGGATCGGTTTCAGCAAGGAGATACGCCCGGTCGGGCAGATAAGAAAACCTCTCTTCAAACACGCCGCAGCCCCAAAGGAGCACCGCCGTAACGATCAGCAGAGCAGGAACCGTGACAAGCAGAGAACGCAGGGTATGGGTCTTAAACTGCGTGCGAACCCAAAGAAATGCCTTTTTCAGTGATTTCATGCGCTTCACCCCCTGTCATTGGCTGTTTTCGGAATAGACGATTTCGTCTATATCCCCGATCAGGCGTTCAAGCCCTCCATCCCGCAGGTTTTCCCTTTTCTCCTCACGTTTTTCTGGAGTCCCGACGCCGCCGTTTCCGTATGCCTTGAAGATCAGATCCTTGATTTTGCCGGTAACATTTGCGTAGGCGACATCCTCATCAGCGGCAGTGGCTTCCTCCGCATGGTGAATGGAGGCGTGCGCCTGAAGATTCGTCCATGCAATATCAATCGTCTGTCCGATCTCCTGATATTTCTCATCGGTATATTCCGCAAGGATATCCTCACGCATGACCGCCTTGGTCTGCTCCCACAACTCAGCGACATGATCCGTATAGGTGCCTTCACGAGTATCGTTGATGTCAAAGGAAATGCGCTGATCTGCTTCAGACGGACTGCCGCCATCTGAATGCGAGCTGGCTTCAGCAGGTTTGGGCGACACGTCGCTGCCGCTTGTCGATTTGCTTTGACCGCAGGCTGCGAGTGTGAACGCTATAAGTAGTGTAATTAGAATGATTGTTAAGCGTGACATATGAATTCCTCCGTTCAGTGCTTATCTATAGGTTTGCTCAAATCGGATAAACAAAGATCCCTGAAAGGTCAGGTTTCCCCAGTCACCCGCCCGAAGGTCGTTGTAGACCCATTCGGGTACCACATAGTTAATCGAGTTGCCGTTCACAAATTGAAAGGTAATAGTGCTGTTTTCATTTTTCGCAGCAACAAGCACATTTTTCGCCGTCTGCTCGGACAGGACGTGCTGCGCGAACTTGTTTTTGGCGCCCCTCAGAGATTTGACAATAGCGAAAATGATCATCGCGAAAAGCAGCAGCATACCCGCAAACACAAGGTATAACGCAGAACCCCCTAATTTAAGCGGCTTTACGCCGATCATCGACAGCACAGAACCGATAGTAAAGGCAATCCCGATGCATATCGGAGTGATATGGCCCGCCGCTACCGGCTCGCCGACCAGAATCTGCTCGGGCCTCTGCGGGTCGTAACGAATTTGCAATACTGTTCCGACGGGATGCTTGACCGCCACTGCGCCCGAGCCACGTGTCTTTACCGGCCCGCAGTCAGTCCGGTATTCAAAAACCGGATGATACTGCATACGGCTCTTGTTTTTACCAGCCCTACTCGTCCTATGTATGTCAACCACGGTGGCGCTGACAAGAATACCCTTCTTTTTTATCCGCATATTCCTGAGAATGTTGGCAGCCGCCGATACAATCAGCAATATTCCGAAAGATAAAAAGATAATCTCAAAAAGCATTTGCAATGACCCCCAAATACATTATGCGTTGTCCCCTGACAAAAGGATTTGAATACCCAATAGAATTTTTTTCGAATACTCCATGTCGTCGTTGCGCTCTATTTATCTTTGTGCTGTCGGAATTCGAAATATTGTAGTACGAGTTCTGTTTTGGTGTTGACATTCAATTTTCTGTATATTTTTTTGATAAAATAGTTTGCGCCCGAAACACTGATGGACGCGTTCAAAGCAATTTCTTTTGCTTTCATGCCTTCGAGAAGCATATAAAAGACTTGTTTTTCGCGCGGCGTTAATTCCATAATAGAGTCAACCCT
>JAKPSH010000267.1 GCA_029555385.1 Pseudomonadota bacterium | reverse complement strand
ACAGAACGGGCAAGCGGTAACCAGTGTCTCTGCCTTCGTCTCCAGCACCTGTTGGGCACGAAGCGTATTGATGCGCTTGGGAGCTGCGAGATCAAACCAACTATGTCCGCCGCCCGCACCGCAGCAGAAAGACGCATCCTTTGCCTCGCTCATTTCAGTGAGAACCGCGCAGCTTGCCGCCTGGAGAACCTGCCGCGGGGCGCTGAAGATGCCGTTGGCGCGTCCCAGATAACATGGGTCGTGGTAGGTGACAGGACCAAAGTTGCCCGGTGCAGTCTTAATTCGCCCGCTTTGCAGCAGTTCGTGAATAAACTCGCTGTGGTGCAAAATCCGCGTCGAAGCTCTCGCCGGAAAGCTCCCGATCTGCGGATACTCCTGAACAAAGGCCTGAAGGCAGTGCGGACAATGCACGACTAGGACGTCGTGCTCCACTTGTGCAAGCAAGTCAATATTCTGCTTGGCAAGCTGTTGATATAGTCTTTCCTCACCAAGACGCCGCGCGGCGTCTCCGGTGCACGACTCCTGGTTGCCGAGCACCCCCCAGCTCATCTTGGAAGCATTAAGGATATTAACCATCGCTCGCGCTATTCCCTGCGCCCGCTTATCGAATGCTGCTGCGCAGCCGACCCAATAAAGAACCTCCACCCGCGCCGGAAGAGAAAGCACGGGCACGTGTAATCCTGCCGCCCAGGCAAGCCGTGACCGTGTTTCACCAAAAGGATTCCCGCGAAGTTCCAGAGAGCGGAGCATGCTTTGCGCGGGAAGCGGCATCCGGCCGCAGAGCAGGGTTTCCGCCCGGCGCACAGCGCAAACCAGGTTCACATGATCAACACCCACCGGACAGGCTGCGGTGCAGGCGCCGCATGTTGTGCAGTCCCAGAAAACTTCCTCGCTCAGCACACCGGCGCAAAGAGGTGTTTCTTCGCCTGAACCAACACGGCGCACGGCCGGATCTTCTAAAACGTTAACCGAACAATGCCGCGCAAAAGGCTGGGGACTCACGTGCTCGCGCAGCGCGACGATGATCCGCATCGGGGACAACAACGAGCCGGCGCGCGCTGCCGGACAGCACTCTTCGCAGCGCGCACAAGCGGTGCAGGCATTAAGAGAAAGCCTCTGCCGGAAGGTAAGCTCGCGCGCCGTGCTGCAGCCGATACGCGAGTTAAGCTCAACCGCACCGGAGCCCGCATCAGCGATAATCTCTTCGAGATCACCGGGGCTGTCCAACGCTGGAAGCGCCGGGCGTGTCCCGGCGAAAAATATATTTGCGCTTGCCGCAAACATATGCAGCAGTTTCGTGTGCGGCAAGAGCACGATAAAGCCAAGCGCGCTAAGCGCATGAAGCCACCAGAGAAACAAATGCAGCCGCTCGAGAGACACCGGCGAGAGGCCCCAGAAGAACAGACTAAGCAGCGCCCCCGCCGGGGAAAAAAGCGGATGCGGTTCACCCAGCCGGGCAATGCGCAAAGCTTCGACAAGAAAACCCTGCACAACAAGGAAGGCAAGAACGAGCAGGAGTACAAGATCCGCTTTCGCCGTGCGGAAAGTTTGTCCGGACTCAAGACGGCGCGACATGGCAAGCGCACAGCCGGCGAAAAGGGCCGCGCCGCCAAGGTCGGCCCCAAGACTAACTAGCTGTGAGAAAATTCCTCTAAAAAGTGAAATGTCAAAATGATAATCAATTCCCACTACCAGAGTCGCAAAAACCAGTGAGAGAAAACCGAAAAAGATAAGGGAATGTAAAAGGCAAGCCCGGGTGTCACGGTTTGTTTTCCTTAACGCGACGGCGTCCACGAAAAACGCAGTTAAGTGGTTCCCAATTCGGCGCAGTTCGAACCCATCGAGATGCCCCCCGAGCCAGATGCGGATGCGCCACAACAGAGTCAGACAAAAGACAAGTAGAACCACAGCGGCCAAGGAAAAGAAGGTGAGTTTCCCCGCGGGACTGATGTTCCAAAGTATCGTGCGTGCTGGTTGATCAGCTTCAACCAGGGCCAATGGATTTGAAATAGTAAAAGGCGGCATTTCCTTGAACTACTTTGAATCAGGGCATCTGTCACCCTACAGAAGTCCAGCTCAGGTGCGGTAATGATACGCCTGGTTATAGGTTAACAGCTTGTTTTTACAGCCTATTCTGAAAAAGACCTTAATGTATCAGTTGACAATCCTTCTCTGGACAGGGGAAAATAATCTTTCATATTGGGAACATCCAGGTAGTGGAAGAAACTTCAGAACCGGCACTCCGATTAGCAGTACTTCGATTGTACTATCTGACCACCTTCATTGGGCATCCTGGTGTAAGTGATTATGGGCAGTTAGCTGAGCAGAAGTATTTTTAGTTCCTTTGATGAGCGAAGATATTCCGCAATTCGTTGATTTACTAATTGTTTTTGTGCTGCTTGGGACAAACGCCCTGTTTTCCGCAGCGCAGTCGGCAGCTATCGGCGCAAGCACGGCCAAGCTCAAAGCGCCTGAGGAGCGGGAGCGAAGAGGCACGAGTGCGGGGATTTGGCTCATTGGCAAGCTGGACTTGGTTATTTCTGCCACACAGCTCGGAATGTCTATTTCAACGCTGCTTCTCGGATGGTTCGGCATTCAAGCCTTTGCTTCCGCTTTTACGCGAACGATACGTTATTTCGACCTGACTATTTCCGCAGACGGCAGTCAAGTCGCCGCGGTTATTCTATCTCTGGTTTTGACCGCCTTACTGCACGTTGTCTTTGGGGAGTTGATCGCCAAGTCTCTGGCAATTCGTTACCCGGAACAGACGCTGCGTCTGCTTTCCGCAGCCGTCCTTGCTTTTGCGCAGTTTTTCCGTCCTGTTGTATTCGTGATTACCAATATGACGAACCTTTTTCTGCGCTTTTTCCGCACCAGCATTCCTACCAAGTGCGAACGTCCCGCCTCTGTCTCAGAGCTTTCTCTTCTTGTCTCGCAAAGCCGCGAAGAAGGTGTTTTCGACAAGGATGAGGAAACCATGCTGCGCGGTATTTTTGGCTTCTCCGATACCATCGCCCGGGAGATCATGACGCCGCGCACTGACCTGGTAGCAATCAGCCGCAATGCCTCATTTGACGAAGTGATGAGCTGCGTGGCTGAAACAGGGCTGTCGCGTTTCCCGGTCAAGGGTGAAGAGATTGACAACATCGTCGGCCTGTTGCTGGTCAAAGACCTTTTCCGCTTTATTCCGCAGCGCCCCGGTGAGGCAGTGCAGGGATTCTCTGTTGCCGGGCTTATGCGCGAACCTTTCTTTATTCCCGGAACAAAGCCCATCGATGAACTGCTTAACGAGTTTAAGCGGCGCAAAGTTCATATGGCCGTCGTGCTCGATGAGCATGGCGGTGTGGACGGGGTGGTCACTCTGGAAGATGTAATCGAAGAGATTGTCGGTGACATTTACGACGAATCTGACGAACCTGCGCACGATTTAGTCGTTGAAGAAAACGGCGATGTTATTGTTGATGGCGGTATGCTTGTGGCCGATCTCAATGACCGCTTTTCTTTTGCGATTCCGGAAGGGGACTACGACACCATTGCCGGCTTCATTTTTACTTCGCTGGGAAGAATGACTAAGGTCGGCGATCAGATTGTAATCAGCACTTCCGGAGCGGTGCATACAAACGGCGCAGACGCCGCGCTCAATCCGGCGGAGATAACAGCAGAAGGCGCACAGGACGCCGCGGAGTCCGGAAACGGGCGGGCAGACCATGATGAAGCGAACGCTGACTTGCCTAAGTCTGTGATAACAGTGGAAAAAGTCGAAAGTAATCGCATTGAAATGGTGCGATTGAAGAACCTCCTCCCGGTGCAGATCATTGAACCCCCTGCCGAGACAGAAGCATCGGAAGGTTAGGGGTAGCAGCCTGTAAGAATCATCGAACGGAAGTTTTTGCTAACTGCCAGGCGGGCCTTAAATACCTCCTTGCGTGCAAAGCGCCCATGGAATAGGACAACAACCAATGACAACCGCCATCGCAGAAAATGTAAAGGCAAAGCTGAACGCTATGGGTGTGGAATCAATTGACGATAGCGCCGAAGAGGTGTTGGCCCAGACGCAAGCCGCAGCAAGTGAGGGATCTGTTGCTCTTTCCGCACAGACAACAGGTGAGGCGAAGAGCCATGCGGCAGCCGCACCTTCGCGGGAGATGACAGTTTCCACATTTGTTCATCTGCTTGGCCTTCCCACCACTTCCCAGCTCGACGTGCTCGAAAGCAAAATCGACTCACTGACGGCGAAGCTCAACACTGTTTTTGCCCGCGTCGAGCGAATTTCTGCTCAACTCGACGGCGCAAAAAACGACACGATGCTCGATCGGCTGGAATTCCAGCTTACCGATATCCGCAATTTGCTCAAAAAGGGCTTTGCTTCCAGTGCTGCGCCGGCAGCGAAAACTGAAGCTCAAGATGCGCCACGCAAACCGATTATCATGACCAGCGCACCATTGCCGCACAAGGAAACGGCAAGAGACGACGAGATAGATGATGCGCAGCTCTCGGAAGAAGCACGGGCCCTGCTCAAAGAGCAAGCAAAAGCAGACGCCGACTTTCAGGCCGACGAAGCTTTGCGCATCCGGGGGACCGAAAGCGAGTAAGGAATACTTTGGAGGATTATGAGCAGCTCAAGCAAGCAATCGGCGGCCAAGGCAAAAAAAACGGGAAAAGGAGTTCTCGCGGCTGCACTTAAAAAGAAGACCCGGACAAAAGTTATCGAGGTCTCCCTCAGCACAAAAAAGACCCCGGCAAAGGCTGGGGGACAGCCGGCCCCGAAAACCCGCGCTAAGACCGCGCAGTCGCCAGCGCGTGCGAAAGGTTTCAGCAAAACGGCCTCGCGTCCGGCCCGTTCCCAAAATAAGGCGCAAAAGAATACCCGGGCTGAACAGACCAAGCCCCAGCCGCCCAAGGCCGCCGCGCAGCCATTGCAGGCTGCGGCAGCGGTTAGCGAGACGGCAAACGAGATGTTCGTGCAGCCGAACCTCAATGTTCTGAAGCATTTTCGCCGCGCGGCGAAGGAAACCCGTAAACAGCTCCGCGAGAAGGCGCGCGAATTGTCGAAACGCAGCGGATTTCTTGCAAAAGCGCCGAAGAAGGGCAAGCGTTATGCCATTGATCTGCGCGTGCATTCGCCAGGGACTGAAGGCTATCTGGCTCCCAGCGGCGTTGATGCCGCAATCGCGATCGTGCGCTTGGCGCGCGTAAAAGGTTTGACGCTTCTTGGTTTGACCGATCAGTACAACGCGTCTCATGTTGATCAAGTCAAAGCACTCGCGCAAAACACAAGTCTAACAGTCTTGCCGGGGCTTGATTTGTGCTGCCGCATCGGACACTGCGAGGAAGCGCAGATTACAGCGCTGTTCCCGGAAACCCATACCTCGGCTGATTTATTTCAGGTCCTCGAACTGCTGCGCGTGCCGCCGTCCGCATACGGCAAAACAGGCTACTGCATCCGCCTGCCATTTGCTGATGTCGTAGATATTGTCGAACAGAACG
>JAKPSH010000264.1 GCA_029555385.1 Pseudomonadota bacterium | reverse complement strand
CTGATAAGCTATTCATATAAATAAACGGGAGGCGCGTTGTATGACTGTTGAAGCCGGAATAATACGCCAAAGCCTGCTCGTATGACTCCTGCTTGCGCTTTGCTCTGCGCCTTGCAAGACGTTCGATACCTGTACAGAGCTGCCTACGTTTGAAACGCACATGCTCCACTTCATCAGGAACCGCTTCTATACCACTGACTCGACAATAGTCTCGTAACCCGTCCAGCCAACGATTCAAATCCAGTCTCAGCAGCTTATCACTGCCACTTGCGAAGATCCGAAGTTTGCAGCCGAGCGCGTTTAATTGATCGCAATATTGCGGAAATGACACGCCGTATTCAGAGTAGGCAACCAATGGATCGCTACCACCGGCTGCCGTCCTGCCAATGGTCTTGTTCTCAACTAAGGCAAGGTGAACTTGTTGAAAAAGCTTTTCCCATAAAAAATTGCAGGGAATTTCTTCGGAGTGCCGCAAAGTTATTTCTTGATATGCCCGCATAGCATTACTCATCCTTTCCGCCGAAAACTCCGCCTCTTATCAGATTGGCAACAACATAGTTCTTGCCATTCTCGTCCACTTCATCGCCGTTTAACCAAGTCAGCATCAGCGTATAGAGATCGTTCCGACTCTTCCTATATGCTTCGCCCCGCTGAGTAACAGCTCCGAATGGTTCGGCAGCTATAGGAAATTCGGCATTGTCAGCATACCAAGTATCAATCGTGCGTAGCGCATTGCCTATTTTAACGTTGTGTATTGCAGCACAGTCATCGAGTTTAAAGAGTACCTTCTTTTTTTCTCCCATATTCATTTCTTGGGATGGAAAAACGTGCTGCTTATCGCCGAGTTTCACATAGGCATCGACCTCTATGAAAACAAAATCATCTTCGCTTGCTAATCCTCTTTTGAATATATCGGCCAGTTTTTGTAGGTTCCCATCGTTTGAATTGCGCTCGAAATCATTCAAATCAAAGTCACGCGCATTAAATGTCAGGGGCTCCTTAATATCATCTGACCTTACATCAATTCGTAACTTTTCGGCACATACTCGATTCCGCCATAGAAAACGGCCGTTAGCGATATTATATGCATAACGGTAGGCCAAATCGCTCAGGCCGTCACCGTTGTCGCCTTTAAATTCCTTTACTTTGTTTACGATAGCATTCTCAAATTTTGGGGAGTTGCATGCGAAAGGCTTACCAAGACAACCTATAATTCGCAGCGAAAATGAGACTCTTAAAGTGTCATTTCCCGCGGGCAAATTCGCATCATCATTTTCTGCAGCTACCGGATTAGGTTTAGACTTGTCATTGTCCTTAGTATTATAGGAGCTAATCGTCGAACGATTTAGGCGAGGTGTGATAGCTATCTTCGCCCATTCTTGATCACGCGCGGGAGACTCGTCGTCCCCCCAGACACCCGCATACATCAGTCCATCGGAAACTTCTAACTTTCGTTCAAACGCCAAGACACTTGGCAACTCCACACGTCCATTAGCTTGTGCACTTCTGGCATTCATTGCAATCTCCCTTCGTTATGCTTTAATAATCAACTAAAATCTTCTTCATATTCAATCGAGTCACCACGAGATTCGATATTGTTCCCAATTGCGGCCTCGCTCTCCTCCTGCTTGCACAGATACCAATTTTCCTCGTGGTGAATATGCCATAGACACTTACGCAGCTCGGCAGCGCTGCTTAGCCTATGCACGCTCTGCCACTCACCGACGCCATGCACAGCTTCAACAAAGCAGACATCGGTTTCGTTATCCCGAGTGTTTTTTACTTCCTCGTTCGCGTAAACTTTGGATATCGCTTTATAACCGGTCATGATTGGTACCAGATAACCTGCGGCTGGCTTTCGAACATACTCCCAGTCGGCAGCGGTCTCTTCCGTGGGCGTTTGATAGCCCTGCCACTGCTCCAATAGCGCCTTATTGTCCTTTCTGTCCTCCAAAGCGCCAAAATGATTTATCAGCAGATCGGGCACATCCCCCTCGCTATAGGGGTCCTGTAGATGTTCTTCCCAGGTGGAAAGCAGTTTGATGTGCCCTGGGTTCTCCGGCTCAGCCTTTACCAATTTTTCGAGGTGCTCACTGATAAGGTTTGATTTCGGTCGTGCCTTCTGTTTAAGCGCCGCAAAATCGAGCCAAGCATCGAGCAGTTCGACAGCAGGGTTTTGTTGTTCCAAGCTGTTGAAGTGCTTTCTCAGTTCATATGAACGGTCCATCAGTACAAAACCGGGCAAGAGCCTGAACTTGATCTGCCTTAAACTGCCATTATCGTCTCCGAAGATCTCTATTTCCTCGATTGATAACACAGTGCCCCCGGCCAGACGTTGAAGCATGCACTGCTTCTTAACCCAATCCAAGAGTCTGCCATTCCGGTTACCTAAGTTGCCATTACAACCGATGATCAGTGATAAGGTCATATTCATCTTCCCTTCCTCGATCACTGATGGTGTTTTTCCCTCCCCCACCAACTTGGTTACATCTTTTTTCAAGGACGCGGGGTTACGGCTTTGGGTGAATTGTGTGTCGTAAGGTGCCCCGTAGGTATGAACCTTGTGGTCGTGACAAACGACAGCGCAACCCGTTAGCGATATATCCTGAAGTTCCGTACGTGATAGTTTTCTAGCCAAGTTGTGAGCAAAACCAAGAAAGTGGGTGATAGCCGGAAATCCCCAGGTAAGGCCTGCGACCGCGTTAGCATTTTGTACCTTAATGCAATCAATTAAAATGTAATTCATGCTTCGCCCCCTTCAACTCTTGCCCGCTTCGCCTCGACCATGTCATTGTTTTCGCGAAGGCGAACCTCCAGCAGTTTTGCCCACATCCGCCGATGTTTAGCCTGCGGAGTAAATTGTTTATTTTTTCCCCGAAGTCGGGCGTTTAACCACCATCCAAAATCATCGCAGACCACAGGCTGCCAGTCGGCTGCCTTTCGTGCGGCCTGAAACTGTTCGTTCTGTCTAAAAGGATCCAATAAATATTGATGCTCACGCTTGAGAGCAATACCTTCGGACCCCGTCCAGCCGGCCGGTAGCTTCTGTATTCTGACAACATGGTCAAAAAACTTGTCTGCAATACTATTGACCAACGTTTCGATCCGCTTCAATCGCTCAGGGGTTCTGGTGCTCAACCCTAATTTGTCGAAGCAGAGCAGATAGCCGCGCAGATCATCAATATCTTCTTTGGCGGCTGGGAGATAAAGCGATCGGCCAAAAACAGATTTGTGTGTAATTGGTGGTTTTAGCTGGCCTTCCCAAATGGGAGGTTCGCAACTGAGCAACTTCAGACGCCCCCCGCGCTTTCCATTCAGCTGAGAAGCATTGCCATGATTGCTGGCCGTGACATTCAATATGGCCTTCGACGTATATGAAAAAGGTCGGTTGGAGTACTTCCCGTTTTTCCTTTGATTCGTGGTGGGGTCGTTTCTGTTATCCGTCTTTTCGTAGATTGATTGAGCCAAAGACGACGATTTTATAATGCACAGCAAATGGTACTTGACACAGCTATTATCCCCATTTACGGGAAAATAAATCTGCTTGGCGAGTATATGGCTCTTTATAGTGTCAACCTGTCCACCCGTCAGAGCTTCTCCAAATCCTTCTCTCCATTCTCTGGCTTCATTCTCATCTTTCGCGAAGGCATTAAAGGTATCACTGTTTTCGACCCGAAGGGTGGATGCCAATTTAACTTCATTAAGGCCTAGCTCTAAAAACTGATATATAGGTGCATATTGATTCCCTCTTACGGCTCCATCTAAGACTTTTTCTTTCAAGCATGATGTCGTTAAATAATCGTCCTTTGTGCACGAAATTTCGTCAAAAAATGAGCTGCCGTCAATTGAGGAGTGAGTGAGCTTAATCACATGAGTAGCAAAGCTGACACTAGACGCATTCTTACAGTTTTCGTTCAACCAATGCCAAGCATCGAATCTTTCAGACAATCTCCTCAACTCGCTCTGGTACTGTTCAACCTCTTTTCTTTCGTCAAGATCACCAGGCTTTCGCGGTAGCGCCATGACCCTTCGAAATCTGTCTCGTTGAAAATCGATGGCCGTTTGATCTCTGCCTTTCTTGCTTTTCTTCGTATCAAAAAGAAGCTCTATGTTCTCATCTTCAAAAAAAGACTGCCTGCCATACATGGCTCCGATTTCTTTGAGGCGGTCTTTTAGATAATCTTCTTCTGACGCTATTTTCTTAGATTCAAGGAAGTCACGTATCACCTCCTCCCACGTCTCAAACTTTCTGCTTTCTTCGCTCATTCCCACTCACCTATTGCTTTGTAAACCCCTAATTCAGGATGATACTCATACTCTTGCACCGAGCCGTTTTGATAATCAATTAAACGGACCTCACCGTAGCGTTTGCTGAACTGCGATAAATCATCGGAGTCCGCATCTTTAATCTCCTCGGCCAGTCTCATGTAAATCTCCTTGGCACATAGACTGAACCAGAAATGACTACCCATTCCAAATTCACACATTCGATCTGATCCATCCACTATCTTGACATCCCCCTCACCGAATTTCGGTGGGCTTATGCTCTCATTCCTCCACAGCCACTTTATAGGCCTATATTTATTCTCGACGATAAGGTAATAGGCCTCGTCGGATGGGGATGCTCGAAAGCGTTGCTGCCGTTGAACCTCCCCGCACCAGTGCGGGCTTGATTTCCACCAAACATTGGCTGCTTTTGGTTTATCATTTAACTTTTCAAAAAGACTGTAACATAAGGCTCGATGTTCCAAATGGACAAGGTTATCAAATTCTGTAGCCTTTGCGTTGTAAACCGGCTTAATAATACGCGGACTGGCATCAATCGATTCGTAACTTTGCGCCTCTAAGATTTCATCCAGTTTTTGTTTCTCTTTTTTCATCCGGGGTCCATTGTTTTCATATTCGAATCCCGGGCGCTTAAAACAGATAGGCTTATTTATTAACGACCTATAATTCTGGTTCAACAACCCCACATTAGGACATTGCGGAACATGAGCCCGGTGCCTCAACACCCGGCCAGCCAACTGGATGACTGAGCGCATTGAGCTTGGTTCAACAATAGCCCAGTCATAGTCATGATCGCGGCCCACTTCGGCCACCGGCGATGCCATTACAACAAAGATGTGATTGTTATTTTCATGCGCTTCAAGCTTCTCCTTAATTTCCGGCTGCTGCCAAATCGCATCCGGATCCTTGCGCTTCAAAATCCTGTCGAGCTTGCTTTCAATGTGATGTCTGATAGCCAGAGGATAACGACTGTGGTACACGCAGTAGTGGACGCAAGTGTCTTCTGGAGCGTCTAGTTTTAAAAGTTCTTTTGTGACAGCAACGAGAGGATCGATATTAGCCATTCGTAATAGTCCGATCGATACGTGTCTGTCGCCCATTGATTGATGATGGGCACGATGCATCTCAATCAGGTTCTCTTGAATAGTCGTCGCAAGCCGTTGCACTGGTGACTTTTCAGGGGACGGACATATTGGCAATATTATCCCTTTTCGCTGAGCGTTTGTGTGCTCTTTCAGGTTTTTCACCCGACAATCAACAAACCTATCATGGGATTGCTTGAAACGCTCAAAATCTGGATGAGGGCCGTTGTCTTTGTACGGCTTGAACTCATCAAACCAAGCACAGATAATGTTCTGATCCCATGTCGGAAGGTTGGCTAAGGCGTAATGTCTCCAACCTTCCCTATATGATTGAAATAAAGCATACGCCAATGCGGGTGGCATAGTTGCGCTAGACAGCAGCACGCGACTACCGAGCATTCCTGCCCAATGTATTAAGCGGCACAGTGCCGGGAGATCCTCCAGCCCAAAGTCATCAGGTTCATCAAGCACAAGATCGGAAGACAATAGGCGCAGCATTGGGCCGATTTGTTTACCCCCTCTAGTGCCTTCAGTAGCGGGAATAAGGTGATCGATAGTGCTCACCAGCACGGGCGCGGCTAGCAACTTCTCAAGCTTGCTGTTTCCGTCGTTGTTTTCTTTGCTGTTTCCTCGTGTCCATTTACTTAGACTATGTTCTTTAACGGCTCCTTGATAATTAACAAAGAGGTCAGGATCGAGTAGTTCATCCTTCGATTCGCTACCGCAGGATTCGAAATGATCTACTTGTTCGGTATTAGTTCCTTCGACCGATCGGTTACTCTTAGCTTCTTCAATCTCAAAGAGCTGTTTAACAGCAGTACTGCCAACTAGAATGGCGAGTTCTTCTCCGCTTAATTTCAGTTTCTCCTGATATTCTTTGCCTGTTTGAAGCGTTAGGGTGCGCAAGCCCAATGCGACACTGAATCGTTTTCTACCGGTTTTTTTGCCGAGCGTGTACATTACTTTGGCATTAGCAAGTGTCTTTCCCTTGCCGGTAGACGCCATATTGATTCCAAAGAAGCCTTGCTGCTGACTAGCCTTGCCCAGGCTTTCGGCTTCGGCCTTGGCCTCATCTTGCCAGCCAAAGTTTTCTTTGTCTTTATCGCTCAAGCTCTTGTCTTTTCGAACGCTCGCTTCAAGACCTCTCACCTCTTTTAAAGACGGCAGACTGCCATTGAATCGCGCCAACGCGTGAGCAATACCCTCTGCATGGTACGCAACTCCGATTAAATGTTCATCGAGTTGCTGTTTAAAGTCTATTCTGCCGCCGACTCTTGTTGTGTTTGCATATACCTTGTAGCGAGCACCTCGCCATTGTTCGGTTACTTCTGCTAATGACGAATAGTAGTGATCAGCAAGCATCAGGCACAGGCGTGCCGTATGTGTTGTAAAGAGTTGTGCGTGTAGCCAATTATCAACTTCTGCAAATGCTCCGCTAAGGCTGGCCTTCGCAGCGGAGGCGACTTCGCATACTCTTGACCGCCATTTCATGCTTACGACGGGGAGATTATCGTCAAAGCGCCAGTTGTCCTCGATGCGGTTCTGTTCATCAAGATTCGTAGATTTTGGCGAGTTCCAGATAGCTGAGAAATTAGAAACGAACCAATCATCGACATAGTCAAGCTCGGGTGTGTCTCTGTTTTCTTCTAGCCAACCTGGATAAAGTGGAAGTTTGTGGTGCGAGAGAATGAGCCAGGCTATGATTTGTGCAAATGGCGGCAGGTTCATAAAGGGGTGACTTTGTGCGACCATATTGCCCTTCAGTCCATCCCGATAAGGCAAGGGGAAGCCTTCTCGTTCAATCTCGCCCAAGGCATCAAGCCACTCAGTATCGGTTTTTTCGCCAACAAAAGCCTGGAACAGCCGAACGGATATCCATTCATGGCGATAGGGTTCGTATGAATTTGTTTGTCGTTCCTTGTTCTTACGTTTCTCTTTTTCTGGATTCAGCTTTTGTTGAAATAATAAATTAGCTTTACCAAAATCATGAAACAGCCCGGCGATGGCAGCGGCATATTGAATGACCGTAAGAGTTTTCCACCGACCGCTATCGAAATATTGCGCTATCCTTTTTTCGGTAAAATTTACCGGCACAATCCCCTGGCTATTAAATTTATCTTTATTCCCCACCACCCAAAGCAACTCCGAGCGACTACGGCTTCGTATCCAATGACAGCTCACTGCCGTATTTTTGCTGGCAGTTTTTCGCAGCAGTTTTTTCACCGCCAATAATCCGTCCTGAGTAATCACCGTCCGCCAGGTGTTATCCCCAATCCGATCTGCAAATGCATCTAGCACTCGGCGGGTGCGGGCGAGGGATTTTTTTTCGCATTGGGAGACGAAAGTGACCATCATGGCTCATTTATCTCCCTGTCCAGTTTCGCTGCTACATACTTTACTTGGTCGAACATGAACTCCAGCGCGTTGTGATCGGTAAACGCCTGCAAACATTGCTGGCGAAATTCGTCTTCGGTAGCGTTCTCTTTAGCGCAAATAAATGCCCAGGGAAGGATGATGGCGTCTTTCACCAGGTCGGCAACGTCAAATACCAAGGCACCGCGACGGGTTTTACCATGCATAACTGCAAAGCCATGGGGAATGCCGAGGACCCATAACGTCGTGGCAGCCAAGCCATAGGCGAGATAGTTGCCGTGATTTAATAAGGCGTTTGCTACGTCTACGGAATCTCGTTCACGAGTAAAACTGCCGTAGTTGGTGGTTCGTGCTGCGATCTTGTAAAGCAATTTGGTGAGTTCGGCTTCGCCCTGTAATAATTGGCCGACCGAGGCGGCGGCAAGAATTTTAGGGATGCTGTTGTCGAGCACTTGCCGGATCGCCGGCTGATCGCTATCAAATCCTTCGGCTTTTAGGTCTCGATCTTTACTCCAGACGGCGCGCAAAAAGTTAAGGCGTTGTTGCTGAAAGTATTTTGCCGCTTGCAGGCGTTTATCCTCATCGAACCAGAATTGCATCCAGCCTTGAAGATACTCCGTAGGACGGTATTCACTTTGAGGCGAAAGCCATTCAACTTCCGTGGCCATTAATAGCGGTGTCCCACCGCCACCACAAAAACCTACCAACACGCCTGCCGACGCAAGCATGCGCATTGCAGCCTGGCTAACAGAAGTGCCGGTTCCCAGGAGCAGGCAAGTGGTGTTGGCAATTGGAATATTCCAGTACTGGCTTTGGTCTTTAGCCTCCGTGAGGTATAGGACGCGACCATCCTTCTGCATAACCCTGCACTTTTCGAGGTAATAGATATTTGCTCGTTTAGAATGCAATATGGCTTTGAGGTCGCTTAGTTGCTCCATCTGCATACCCGTTTAAGTGGTCCTTTGAGTAGCTGCAACTACAGGTTGAAAGCTCCTCATCTTCTCCCCCGCCTCCATCCAAACTATAGCCACCAACCTGGCATACGCACGCACCCGGTCAACTTGCTCACCATCGGTCCCACCAAACAAATGTTTCGCCACAGTACCGCGTTTCGCCAGTTCCGCTCTCGCTTCCCTTTCTTCATCCTTGGTCCCTCAAGTTCAGCTTGCCGCCATCTCAGGACCATCGCGCTGTCCCACCGTCAAGACTATAACGTCGTTCCTCGGACGCTTGAGCTCAAAATGCGTCCATAGGGACGGCCTTCCTGATTGTGCCATTCTTCGGCAAGTGCGCTACCGGCACTCGAATGATTCCCTCTGTTTTGTGCCGCGCCGTCATAGGCATCATCGTCAATATCGTTCTCACGGCGTAGATATGCTTGAAACTCATCCGCAGCCTTCCCAATGTCATGCAGTAATCCTGCATTCCAGGCCCAGGCACCCGACCCGAAGGACTCGGCGAATCCTGCTGCCATACCTGCAACGCGGAAAAGATGGGAATCAAGAAGCTGCCAATCGTCGAGCGGTCTATTCTTCAGAGAGTGGGCGTACAGCTTCTTATCCAACCTCGGTCTTTCGTGTTGGTAAGAACTGAAAGGTTCTCTGCTCACTGAAACTGCTGCCGGTTCGTTAAAAACGTGTTTTAAGCCCTCACCACCGCCACGTAACACTCACCAATACCCAATCCCCCGCTCAACCTCAACCCCACCGCCCGCACCTAACTCCCTACGTGAACACCCCGACAACACACCCCGCACAACCACAAAACCAAAAACCAAACTCAACAACCCCCCAGACCCCAACACCCCCAAACACCCCACCCAACCCCCAAACCACAAAAACCACCAAACTCGTGCCTCAAATTCCAACCTTTCGGACAAGCGGCCCCAATGATATCACTCAAACAATTCACCCTTATTGCGCCGCAAGAGACAAACCTTGAAACAACCCACTGGCAACCTGACACAAACTGCGCCGCGCATCGCCAACTTGCTGATCGTCTGGCTGATCATCAGCATTTTTCATTTTGGTCTCTACAGCACAATGACGGTACGCAAACTCGCCGCGCACACCTCGCTCGAATTCGAGCGCGTAGGCAATCTGGTCGCACCAGGCCGAAATCCTTACGCAATGACGCCCGAAGCCCTTTACAACACTAGAACTAAAGAAAACATTTATCAGAGACTTGAGTTCGGCTTGTCGCTGCCGCTCCTGCCCTTTCTTTTCCCTGCGCAGCCCACAACTGCGCATTACCAAGCGCTAAGCATCCCCGTGTGGTGGCGCTTCCTCAACAGTGCGGCGGCGAGTCTCTTTATTTATGCATTCCTTTATCTTGTCTCCCGGCTTCTGCCCGCCGGGTCCTCGCTGCGAATTTTTTTAGAAGGGCGCCGCATCTGGCAGAAGGGAGGCATCCCCCGCGTCTTCGATTTCATCCCGCTTTTTCGCACCGCCCGCAGCTTCGAGAAGCTAGAAAAAAAACGCCTCGGACCGGTATTTATCGTCGCCGTCTTTCATTTCATGCTGACTGGAGCAAGCAACTTTATTCTTATCGCTTACCGGCTTCGCGTTGATTCGCAGAGCGTACCGCTCGTTTCGCGCATTATGCGCCTTCCGTTAACTCCGCTTCTAGTCGATGACCGCTTTTGGACAGCACGACACTCCGTTCCAGCGGTGAAGGTTATCGTCAGCGCCGGCAACAGCGTGCTTGCGGCAATAATTTTGCTGGTAGTGCTGCGGATGCTACGCAGCGGCACGCTTTCGCGTTAGCTCCTTCAGGGCCTCGGGATGAAGGTCCAGCAGTCTAAGAAAGTTTTCTGTTCCCTTTGCCGGATAAGCTTTTCCGGTTTCGTACCGGCAAAAAGCATTTGGGCCGCCGCCGATTATCTCGCCAGCCTCTTTCTGGGTCAGCCCAAGCTTTTTGCGAATCCTCAGGATATCACCCGTCGTCAGACGTCCGTCAATTTTTGCTTGGAAATTGTAAATCAATGGATCGGTGGATTCTTTGTCGCTCTTATCGAGAAAGACCTCGCCGCACGCAGCGCACCATTCACCCGGCTGATCGTAATAAAAAACTTCACCCTTATACTCAAACGATGCTCTCTTCGTTTCCCTCACTACCGGGCCGCCGCCGCAGGATAAACACTTTTTCATAATCTGCGCCCCTACCGTTTGCCGCTCTCTTTGAATGAAATTAACAAATAATACTTATTATCCGTATCTCTGGTAAACTTTACGTAAAGCTCGACTCCTTGATGCACCGGCAAATAAACATCTTGCCAAATCGTATGGTCACGAAGCTTGTCATCGATTTATGAAACTCTCTCATGCTCAAACTCTGCACTACATTTGCGACGTCTTCATCCGAAGATTTCAATGCACGAATTCCATTTCGTGCCGAGCCTGTCATAGTCCCGAGATTATCCGGGTCAGAAAAAGAGGCCTTAATCTCATCAAGGTTGTAATGCGGTTTCGATTTTTCCATCACCTACGCGCAAAAACCACCTTTAAGGTTATTTAAACCTCTACCCATCAGCTAACGCAAGGCATATTTCGTTAGCTTTTTAAGGGCATACAATTACAGCCGCTTTTTGTGTATTTACGACGCCTCGCCTTACGCCCGCTTGCGCAGCTCCTCCCGCACGATCCGCCGCACGCGTTCCTCGGAAAGACCTTTCAATGCGGGCGACGCGCTGCGGTTGGCAAAGGATTGTGCCGGGTTTTTGATCTCTTCTGGAAGACGTGCTGCGGCAAAAAGGCGGCTTGGACGCGTTTGCACCTTGTCCCACACTTGAAGCAGCGCAGAACATCCTGGTATTCAGAAAAGTGGAATAAAACCAGGAGAGGCAGCAGCGTATCTGCTCCGGTTAGGCGCCGGTGGAGAGTTTGACGCTGCCGGGCGCTGAAGGCTCAACCGTATGCGCCGGGGCGGGGGTGGAGCGGGCCCGCTGGAGGAAATCGGATTGCCGTGCGGCAGGGGCGGTGAAGCTACTCGGATTCCTGCAAGCCGAGTTCTGTAGGCGGGCGGCGGCGCGCCTTCAGCGCACGGCAGCGTCATTCTCTGCAACGCCCATGCGCGACTTCAGCGTTCTCCCGGGTGATGCCGCAAATATGAGCCATTCAACAAGTTTCAGAGGGAATTCCGGCGGCAGCAGATTTATTCGCTTATGTGAGGGCTAAAGCAAACTCTGCTGCGCATCGGCAAGCATCTCCTGGTCCACTTGGTCTGTAAATTCCAAGACACCACCCCCGTAGAAGAAGCTGCCGAAGTGGATAATTTCACGCGCTCTTTTTGCGTTGATGACCATCCTCTCTCTCTTCTCGTCCCTCTTCATCGCAGAATGGAAGCTAATCCACAGCCAAAACCAGACTTCGCTCATCTCAGGGATCAGTTCCCGCTCCTTCTCCCAGAACTCCGGCGGATGCGTGATAAGCTTGCCGTCGATTTCACGAGGCCTGACCGTCAAATGCAGCACTTCGTGCTTGAAAATGCCCGCAATTACCTGAAGCGGTGTCGAAGGGTGGTTGAGCACCGAATGCAATGTGATTCGCGCGGTGCGGCTCTCCGGGTCATCTTCAATGAAAGCGAGAGAATCGATAAAGGCAAACGACCAGACAACGCGGAAGTTTGAACTGCCTGCGGCGGAGATATCAGCCAAAAGCTCGTCTGCGGAAAACGCAAGCATACTTAATTCCGCTTGCTTGGGATGCGGCTTCTGCCGCCAGCGCGGCGGCAAGTCCTCCAACAAAGCCTCGGGCATCGCCATGCCTTCACCTCATCTCAGCTCATCACGCGCAAAATAAACTGCACTTGGATGCTGCAGTCGGGGCACAGAGAAAGCGGTCCCGCGCGGCCGCATAGCTCACGCCATGTCCAGGACGGGCTTCGGAAATTGATCCATATCAGCTCCTCGGATTTTCGCCCGCAGCGCGGACAGCTATTCTGTCCGGCGAAATCCGCCGCATTAAGCCGGCGGTTTTTACAGCGTACAACATCCTCCTCAGGGAAGCGCGGATTGTCCGGGTCATCTATGGCGCGTTCGCTTTCGTCATCCTCCGGATTAAATATGTCCAGCTCATCATCATCGTCACGCATAGGTCCCCTACCCGCCAAGCCGCCGCAACCCGGCCAAGATCAATCCCACCAGGGTGCCGCGTAATAGCTCACAGTTCCCCGCCGACTGTTTCTGCAAGCCGCGCTACGATCTCTGATGCTTCACGCCGCACCATCTCGGCCAGTGCCGGCGGTTTTACGCACTCGACAAATGCGCCCAAGCTGAGCACGCGCCGCATCAGTTCGGGCGACACCACCGCGGGCAAGCGCCGCACAAGAACCTCCCCGTCCCAGCCGTCTTCCTGGTCTTCGTGCCAGCGCTGCGCCGCAAAATACTGTGCCGCGGGCGGAAGAATGCGAATTTCAATTTCCTCCAGGTTCGCCCCGGACCACACGCCGAAACCTTCGAGCCAGTTTGGACATTTGCATAACGCGGGGTCACGCGGCAAAAAAGTAAGCGCGCCGGGAAGAATCGTAAAGCGCCGCACAAAAGACGCATTGAGTATGCGCTCCACACCGCTCGTTTCGAGAAAATGCAAATACAAATTGCCGTCGCTGAAATGCACCCGCTCAATGCGTCCTTGATAGACTTTCTCCTCCTTGTGCCGCCAAGGGGATTTGTAGACAAGCTCCAGCGGCTCGCCCTTGCACGCAGCATTGACATAATCAAGCACGCCAGTATCGGTCAGCACGCCGATTTCCGTCGAGTCGCTCGAAAAATACCGCGTGAGGCTCTCCAGCTCATGCACCAGCTTCGGGTTTTGCGCCGAATACTGGGTCCAAAGCAGGTCTATTTTTTCGCGCAAATCAGGCGCATCAATGATGTTGGCCAATCTGCGCAGCAGCAACAGCGCCGTCAACTCATCCTTGCCGGGCGGCAGTGCGCCAAAGACGTAGTCCGCTTCGGTCAGATACCAGCCGCGCCGGGACTGGTCATATTCAATCGGCACCCCATAGTCGTATTTCAGCCGCTCAATGGTGCGCTGCGCCGTGCTCCGCGAACACCCGGCCTGCCCGGCAAGCCAATGCGCGCTGGGAAAGGCTTGGCTTTTCAACGCTGCTTCCAGCACCTTCGCGCGCCAAAGAAAATCACCGCTGTCAGAAAACATGAGCTGCCCTCCAAGTTCCCTTATTCGCGATACGCCCCGCCAATATATACCATGTCGCACTGCGGCGGCATATAGGTCGGACAGCTCAGCGTCATCGCCATTACGCAATCGGCATAGTCACCATCCAAATTCGCGAGCACCAGGGTTGTTGTCGCTGAGCCGCCGGGGCAGCCAATGCCGGGCTCCGGGTGAGTGGCGATCACCCCGTCTCCATCATCCACAGTGGAGCCGGTCATCGTGTAGCCGGAAGACATATTCTCCGCAGCAATGTTCGACCCGTTCTGGTTAATCTGATAGAGCGGCTCAACATGATGAGACAAACCCAGCTCCGAGGGAGACACTCCGCAAGTTGACTCTGCCGCGCTGTAACTTAGCGACATGCCCCAGACCCCGATGAAATCGCCGCCGCCCCCGCCGCCTCCACCGCCGCCACATGCACCGAGGGAACACAATAGAATGGCCTGCCAAAATACACATAGCTTTGCGTTCATGTTTAGCTTCTCCTTTGGTTAGCGCGCCCTGCCGCCTGCCTGCTCTCCGCTCCCAGAGAGGTGCGCTAACATGGAGGAGTAACTATCTCAAAAAGCTATGTCTCTACGTGATACAGGCCCCGCTATGCGGGCTTAGGCAACCGCATTAAAACAAGGAACCTTGCCGCCTTATCATAAAAACGCTCCTCCGGCTTTAAAACATTCCATAACTAGTTAAGCAGAAGTGATCTTTGAATTCTCAAATGAAAAGAAGCTCAAACTCTGCTGCCGATTTGCTGCGGCGCGCCTGGTGCGCCCGGCCCGTGGGCAGCAGCGGCACCCTTGTGTTCTTTTTTCAAGGGTTTTTCCTCAGTTGGCAGTTAGCCTGCAATCGGCGCAAAAACCATGTCTCCTGCGAGTTGCGAGCACCGGATGGGTGGGCCTCGATCTGCTTTTCTATATCAGAGGAGCAGACAGAGGTTTCAACATCAAGGGCTCTCAACGTACAGGAGAAAAAACCATGAGAGCGATGTATCGATTGTTTGTCGAGTTGTTCACCGTAAGTTCCGCCTTCGGCGAACTGCAAGAGCAGGCCAAGCGCTACACCTGGCGCAGCGGCATGGAGCGGAACACCTGGATCAATGACTCGCGAGCCCTGCTGGTTGACCTGGCGTGCGCCCTCCGTGGAGCGTACTGGGCCATCCGGCCCGGTGTCTCGTTTGAGTGCGGCGCGCACGGGTCCGAGCCGGCAATCTTCGTCCGGCGTGGAACCGGCGAGTACGTCGTCACCAAGGAGATGTTGTGGGCAATGAGCCTGGACACCCAGGCATATCTCTTCGCCCTCGGAGTCTGCGGCGCGGGACGGCAGGAGTTGACCAGCGTCAAGCTTGGCGAAGCTCGCGCCCTGGTCGGCAAGCGGGGCGGCACCTATTGGAACTGCTTTGCACACTCCCTCCAGGACGCAGCGGTCAAGGATGACACGCCGGAGCGGGTTTACGCGTAGCGTCCCGCAGCCCAGACTCGCGCAGCGGCGCCCTCTGCCAGCAAGGAAAACCGTTTTCCCTTGTTTGCAGCGGGTGCCGCTGCCGCACCGTTATTTCCGGTAATTCCGGACTTCGCGAATCTCACCCGGCGCAAGCTCTCCCAGTAGATACGGACCGAAGCGCACCCGGCAGAGCTTTACCACGGGATGCCCCACGGCAGAGAGAATGCGTTTGACGAAGTGCTTTCGCCCTTCACCGGCGATAAGTTCCAGATAACTCTCACCAGCACGAAGGCCGCCGAGCAGACGCAATATTCGCGCGCTCTCGCGCAGCGTCCGGGCCGAACGCGCTTTGGCGCTGCCGTCTTTGAGCGCCACCCCGCGGCAGATGCG